>CALCZO010000139.1 GCA_937903315.1 uncultured Alphaproteobacteria bacterium | reverse complement strand
CCCGCGCGCCGACAGGCCATATTGATAGAGGTCGCCGATGGCGCGGAAATAGGATGCGCCGAGAAAGGCCACCCAGTCGTTGCGCCGCCAGTCCAGCGCGCCGTCGACCGGCTCCTGAAAGCGGAAGCCTGCAAATCCGGCACCCTTGGGCAGTTTGCGGGCCGGTGAATCGGCCGGCATGTCGAAATAATCGTCGCGGTAGACAATCTCACGCGCCTTGCCGGCTTCGACGGGGTGCATCCTGACCGGCTTCTGGAAATACCGCCCGAGGTGGAAGAACGTGACCGGAAACCGGCGATTGCCGGCGCCGCCGGCCCAGAGCGCCAGATCAGTCCTGAATTTCAGTTTGCCGTGCGCGTCGTAGTCGATCGCGTCGAGCACATCCGGGGCGGGACGGGGCGGGGCGACATAGGCCGAGGCGGCATTCTTCCTGGCCCGCTCGATCAGCCGCTCGAAGCTGAACGGCGCTTCGGGAGCGAGATCAAGCCCGGCCTTCTGGGCGGAAGCAAAGTCGAGCGCCAGTCCGGCGGCCCCGATCCCGGCCAGCACCGTGCGGCGATCCATCATCACGTCCTCGTCTCCAGGGGCAGGGTTACCGGTAGATCGGCTCGACCTTCAACGCATTGCGGACAAAGGCGACTGTCGCCCACAGGCCGAGGCCGCAACAGATCGCCATCGCCGCATAGGTGACCGTCTTGCCAAGGTCGAACAGCCCACCGATGGCCCAGCCGGCCGCCACAGCCGCGCCGACAAGTTCGATCCCGACCAGCACGGCAACGCTGGCGATGGTGAGGAGATTGGAGGCATTCAGCCGCTTGGCCATGATGTGATCCTGCTCTTGAGCGCGGCCATTGGCTACAGGAAAGAAGCCCGTTCGGCAATGGTTTACCCTATGCTCATGTAGCCGAGCAGCAGGGCGAGGCCAAAGGTGAACACGCACAATGCGGCAAGCCATTCGGCCAAGGCGATCCAGACGGCGAACCGCTCGCTGCCGGCGGCCAGCCTCTGGGTCAGACCCTTGGCAAGGACCGCGCCGGCGGCGAATGCCGCGGTCGTCAGCGCGGTCCCTGCCGCCATGGCAAAGACGGCCGCGATTCCGGCCGCCAGCGCGCCGGCTGAAAGCGCAAAGGCCAGCAGGATAATCGCGCCCGAACAAGGCCTTGCGCCTGCCGCGATGGTCACGGCGACGAGTTCACGCCAGGATATGTCGCCACTCAGTGCCGCAGCCTCCGGCAGGTGGACATGGCTGCATTCGGGTCCGTGGACATGGGCCGGCGCGCCCGGCGCGGCGAGACCATGGGCATGGCCGCACGAGGGGCAGGCCGGCGCGCTCGCGGACGACCATGCCGCGCGCAGTGCCTTGAATTTGCGCCATGACAGCGAAAGTCCGAGCACCATGATCCCGGTAAAGGCGATGATCTCGATCCAGGCGACCGATCGATCGATCTGCCGCGCGCCGGCACCGAGCAGGGTGACGGCCGGAACGACCAGTGTGATGGCGACCAGCGCTTGCAGCACCGCTGCGGCCACAGCAATGCCGATGCCGCGGCGCAACGTCTGCTCATTGGCAAAAATGTATGAAGAAACAACAGCTTTTCCGTGCCCCGGGCCAGCTGCATGGAAGACGCCATAGAGAAAGGCGACCGAGATCAGCGCGCCGGCGCCGGCACCGCTGCGGGTTTCGCGCAGGGCTGCAATCATGCCGCGGGTCAGGTCCGCCTGCTTCATCAGCAGCCAGGCCACAAAGCCGCCGGGAGCCCCGGCAGGCGGTGCGGCATCGCCAACGCCGAACGGGTTGCGGCCGGCAATCTGTGCACATGCGTCATCCGAAAGCGCAAGGGCAGCCAAAAACAGGCAAACCGCAACGGCCGCCGTCCCGCAAGGATTATTTCCTGCAGGAAAGATGGGCGGTCGTCGCATAGTCATTACTGAAACCCTGCTTCAGATTGCTGAAAAAATCTTCTGACAACTTGGAGACGCTTGAATCCGACAGTGATTTCTTTGGTCTTTTCATCTCGACGGAACAGCGGTCGTTGTCCGCCTCAACGGTGACGGCGGCCCCTTCAGCAAAGTCGAAAGCGACAAAAATCGTCTCGTCATCGACCTTCAGCGCCAGAGGCTGATCGGACGCCGCCGGGGTCCTGAGCGGCAAAAGGAAATGCAGCGTCAATGCCTTTCCGTCATGCTCCAGATAGTATCCCGGCGCAGGATCAATAAAGTCAAGTTCTGACCGACCCCGTTTCAGGCTGGTGAAATATTTGAACTCATTGAGGGATTCAATGTTGACCTTGGCCAGATCATCGAGCGCGGCGCGCTCGACCCGGCCATCCTTGCCGGTCTTCATGCCGGTGACGGCAAACGCCGAATAGGCTTCGTCGAAGGTCCAGACATGGCGGATGCCGGTGACCTTGCCGGCGCTATCGAGCACGAACGCGGACCGTGCGGTGACGAAGACATGCGGATGAGCAACAGCACCGGCGCATCCCAGTGCCCATAGCAGGCCGGCGGCCAAAGCGGCCCGAACCCGTCGCAGAACTGGTGATCCCCGCATCTCGAACATCCTCGTTCGCCCTCGCGATGCCCTCGAATCGATATTGCGCGGAACGCGTCCGGTAGCAAGCGCCGGGACGAGCGATGCCGGGTGTCTGCGGCATTTCCGTGGCACAAGCGAGGACCTTGACGATCACGCTATTTAGGTCAATAATACTTACCTATACGAAGGTCGCAAACAACGTCATCAATGATGGTGGCGAGTCGTCGCAAAGCGGCCTCGACAGACGGTGCGGGCGGGGTGGTCGATGCTGCCCCCGGCGCGCCTTGGGAGGATGTCATGGGTGTAGCCTTCGATCTGCGCAGGGTGGACCTCAACGACAAGTACGATCTTGGCCGCGACGAGGTGTTCCTCTCGGGCACGCAGGCGATCGTGCGGATGCTTCTGATGCAACGCGAGCGCGACCGGCGCGAGGGACTGAACACGGCCGGGTTTGTCTCGGGCTACCGCGGCTCGCCGCTCGGCGGGCTCGACCAGCAGGTGCAGCGCGCCAAGAAGCAACTCGATGCCGCGCCGGTCCATTTCGAGCCGGGGCTGAACGAGGATCTCGCCGCCACCGCGTGCTGGGGCACGCAGCAGGCCGAGATGCGCGGCGAGGGCCGGTATGACGGGGTGTTCGCGCTCTGGTACGGCAAGGGGCCGGGCGTCGACCGGACAGGCGATGTGTTCCGTCATGCCAATATGGCCGGGACCTCGCCGCACGGCGGGGTGGTGGCGCTGGCGGGCGACGACCATACCGCTGAGTCCTCGACCAATGCGCACCAGACCGAATTCAACTTCATCGACACGATGATCCCGATCCTCAACCCCGCCGGGGTTCAGGAAATCCTCGACTTTGGCCAGCACGCCTATGCGATGAGCCGGTTCGCCGGCGTCTGGGTGGCGCTCAAAGCGGTCAAGGACAATGTTGAATCCACCGCCTCCATCGATGGCTCGCTGGAGCGGGTGTCGATCATCCGGCCGGGCAATTTCGTCATGCCTGCGGGCGGGCTCAACATCCGCCCGCGCGATAATTTTCTCGAACAGGAGCGGCGGCTGCACGAATACAAGCGGGCGGCGGCACTCGCTTATGTGCGGGCCAACGGCCTCAACCAGATGATCTATTCGGGCGGCGCGCAGCCGCGGATCGGCATCATCACGGTCGGCAAAAGCTATCTCGACGTGCGCGAGGCGCTCGATGAACTCGGGATCGATGCCGGGGCGGCGGCGCGGTTCGGCCTGAGGCTGTTCAAGATCGCCTGCACCTGGCCGATCGACCCGGAAGAACTGAAGGAGTTTGCGCGCGGCCTCGAAACGGTGATCGTGGTCGAGGAAAAGCGCAGCCTGATCGAGGTTCAGGTGCGCGAGGAACTCTATGGCAGCGCCAACCAGCCGGTCGTCGTCGGCAAGAAGGACGAGGGCGGCAGCTGGCTGTTCCCGGTCAGCGCCGCGCTCGATCCCAACGATATCGCGATCGCCGTCGGCGAGCGGCTGCTGGCCAAGATGCCGAACGAGGCGATTGCCGGGCATGTCGCGCGGCTCAAGGCAGCGCAGGGGCATCTGGCGAAGGTGACCGAGGTGGCGGCGCGTGTCCCGTATTTCTGCTCGGGGTGTCCGCACAATTCCTCGACCGTGATCCCCGAGGGCGCGCGCGCCTATGCCGGCATCGGCTGCCACTACATGGTCCAATGGATGGACCGGGACACCGAAGGCTTTACCCAGATGGGTGGCGAGGGCGCCAACTGGGTCGGCGAGAAAAACTTCTCCACCCGCGCCCATGTGTTCCAGAATCTCGGCGACGGGACCTACAATCATTCCGGCTCGCTCGCGATCCGCTGGGCCGTGGCGGCGAAGGCCAACATCACCTACAAGATCCTCTACAACGACGCGGTGGCGATGACCGGCGGGCAGGCGCACGAGGGCAGCCTGACGCCCTGGGCGATCGCCCAGCAGATCCGCGCCGAAGGAATCCAGCGGATCGCGCTGATTTCGGACGAGCCGACCAAATATGGCCCGGAGGCCAGGTTTCCGCCCGGCGTGACGTTCCATCACCGGTCCGAGCTGATTCCGGTGCAGCAGGAACTGGCGGCCATTCCCGGCGTCACGGCGGTGATCTACGACCAGACCTGCGCGGCGGAAAAGCGGCGGCGACGCAAGCGCGGCCTTTATCCCGACCCCGACAGGCGGGTGATCATCAACGAGCTGGTCTGCGAGGGCTGCGGCGATTGCGGCAAGAAATCGAACTGCGTTTCGGTGCAGCCGCTGGAAACCGAATATGGCCGCAAGCGTCGGATCGACCAATCGAACTGCAACAAGGATTTCTCCTGCCTTGAGGGGTTCTGCCCGTCGTTCGTGACCATCGAGGGCGCGCGCCTGAAGAAGGCGGCGCCGGCCAAGGGCATCGAGGCGATTCCCACGGTGCCGGAACCGGCATTGCCCTCGCTCACGGCGAACCCCTGGGCCTGCATCGTCACCGGCGTCGGCGGCACCGGCGTGGTGACGGTCGGTGCCATCCTCGGCATGGCGGCGCACCTGGAAGGGCGCGGCTGCGGCATGATCGATATGGCGGGGCTGGCGCAGAAGGGCGGTGCTGTGTTCAGCCACATCCGGCTGGCGGCACGGCCCGAGGACATCCACGCCATCCGCGTCGCGGCGGGCGCTGCGGACCTGATTCTGGGCTGTGATCTGGTCGTCTCCGGCTCCAGGAAGGTGCTGGCGTCGATGCGCCATGGCGAGACGGTGGCGGTGGTCAATACGGCCGAGGTCGCCTCCGGCGAGTTTACCCGCAAGCCGGACTACCAGTTGCCGGCCGAACCGCTGAAGCGCTCGATCCGCGAGGCCGCCGGCGAGGGGCAGGTCGACTTCGTCGATGCGACGGCGATGGCGGCCAAGCTGTTCGGCAACACGCTGGCGGCGAACATGTTCATGCTCGGCTACGCGTTCCAGAAGGGCGCGGTGCCACTGTCCTCGGCGGCACTGGAGGAGGCGATCCGGCTCAACGGCGAGGCGGTCGCGATGAACGTCGCCGCGTTCCGCTGGGGCCGGGTGGCGCTGCATGACATGGCGGTGATCCGGGCCATGATCGAGGAGCGGACGCCGGCGACGCGGCAGGAGCATCTGACCGGCAGTCTCGATGACCTGATCGCGCGGCGCGTGACCTATCTGACCGCCTATCAGGATGCGGCCTATGCCCGTCGTTATGCGGACCGGATCGCGGCGCTGAGGGCCCGCGAAGCCGCCATCGTGCCGGGGGAGACGCGCCTGACGGAAGCGGCGGCGCGCGGACTGTTCAAGCTGATGGCCTACAAGGACGAATATGAGGTGGCGCGGCTCTACACGCACGGCTCGTTCCTGCGGCAGGTCAACGCGATCTTCGAGGGCGAGATGCGGTTCACCTTCCACATGGCGCCGCCGTTCCTCAATCGTCGCCATCCGGCGACGGGCGAGCCGATGAAGACTGCATTCGGCCCGTGGATGATGCGGGCACTCTCCCTGCTGGCGCGGTTCAAGGGCCTGCGCGGCACGCGGTTCGATCCGTTCGGCTACACCGAGGAGCGGCGGACCGAGCGCGGGCTGATCGACGCCTATCTTGCTTTGCTCGATACGATCGAACGCGAATTGACCGCTGCCAACCACGGGACGGCGGCGGCGCTCGCCGGGCTGGCTGAAACGATCCGCGGTTTCGGGCATGTCAAGGACCGGACGATCGCCGCCGCGAAGGCGGAGGAGGCGCGGCTGCTGGCCCGGTTCAGGGGCGGCGGCGCACCTGAGCCCGGGCGCATGCCGCAGGCGGCGGAATAGACGGCTGTTAACAGGGTGACAGGACGGCGAGATTTGACGATACTGGCGACATGATTGTTTCGCTGCCTGCCGACCGGGGTTGTTAAGGCGTGATCGCGCTCGACCACCTGATGAAGATTGCCCATTGGGCGAGCGACCTGAAGCCGGAGGAGCAGGCACGGGCCGCGCGCGGCATGGTCGAGAAGGTCATCCCCAAGGGCGCTTATCTGTGTCATCTCGGCGACCGGCTGGACGCATGGGTCGGGGTGACCGAGGGGCTGCTCAAACTTTCGACCGTGACGCGCAACGGCAAGTCGATGACCTTCGCCGGCATCGCTTCGGGCGGCTGGTTCGGCGAGGGGAGCCTGCTCAAGAACGAGGCGCGGCGCTATGACGTGATCGCGCTGCGAGACACACGGCTGATCCTGCTGGAGCGCCCGTCGTTCATCTGGCTGTTCGAGAATTCGGTCGGCCTCAACCGCTACCTCGTGCGCCATTTCAATGAACGGCTGAGCCAGTTCATGGCGCAGGTGGAATTCGACAGGACCCTGAACGCCAGCGAGCGGCTGGCCCGCAACATCGCCTGGCTGTTCAACCCGGTGTTCTACCCGCGCGTCTCCAGCCACGTCGCGATCACGCAGGAAGAGGTTGCCGATCTCTGCGGCCTGTCGCGCCAGAGCGTCAACCAGTCTCTCAGACTTTTGGAGAAGGCCGGGATGATCCGCCTGGAACACGGCGGCATCACCGTGCTCGATCTGCCCGGATTGCAGCAATACGGCGATTGAATCGCCCGCTTTTGCCGGTGCTCAACAGACGATGGTATCAGCAGATGATCTCCGCGTCTGTCAAGGGCGGCCTTGCGGTTTTCTGTTCAAGCTGCAAATCTGCATTACGAAAAACGCAGGGCTGCTAAGGTCCGCGGGGGGAATGACGGCAAGGGAGGCTCGGTTGTCGCAGAGCGCGCACGACGCACTGGATACTTTTCCCAAATGGATCGCGCATCACGCGAAGGTGCGGCCTGAACGGCCGGCCATGCGCTTCAAGGATGCGGGCATCTGGCAGGAGTGGACCTGGGCCCAGATGTTCGACATCGTGCGCGCCTATGCCGTCGGGCTGACCGATCTCGGTCTCAAGCGCGGCGACAAGATCGCCATCGTCGGCACCAACCGTCCCAAGCTGTACTGGTCGATCATGGCGGCCCAATGCCTCGGCGCGGTGCCGGTGCCGGTCTATGCCGATGCGGTGGCCGATGAGATGGCCTATGTGCTCGATCATGCCGAGGTGGTGATGGCCGCCGTGCAGGATCAGGAACAGGTCGACAAGCTGATCTCGGTGAAGGATCGCGTGCCGAGCCTGACCCAGATCATCTACGACGAGCCGCGCGGCCTGCGCGACTATGATCACACCCGGCTGCACCCGATCCATGCGATCATCGAGCGCGGCATCGCCATGCAGCATGAGGGGCCGGACGTGCGCGGCCGGATTGACCGGGCGATCGAGGCCGGCAAGGCCGAGGACATGTCGATCATGCTCTACACCTCCGGCACGACCGGGCGGTCCAAGGGGGTGATGCTGTCGGCCGGCGGGTCGGTGAAGGCATGTCGTGATACCGTGGCGTTCGACAAGCTGAACGACAACGACGAGGTTCTGGCCTATCTGCCGCTCGCCTGGGTCGGCGACCATTATCTCAACTATGGCCAGGCGCTGGTCGCCGGGTTCTGCGTCAACTGCCCGGAAAGCCCTGAAACGGCGGTCGATGACCGGCGTGAGGTCGGAGCGACCTTCTTCTTCGCGCCGCCGCGCGTGTTCGAAGGAATGCTGACCCGGATCATGATCCGCATGGAGGATGCCAGTGCGCTCAAGCGCAGCATGTTCCACCACTTCATCGGTGTCGCCAAGCAGTGGGGCGAGAAGATCCTCAACGGCGAAAGCGTGCCGCTCGGCGCCCGGCTGCACTACGCGCTGGGCGAAATGCTGGTCTATGGCCCGCTGAAGAATGTCATGGGCTTTTCGAAGATGCGGGTCGGCTATACCGCCGGCGAGGCGATCGGTCCGGAACTGTTCTCGTTCTACCGCTCGATCGGCATCAACCTGAAGCAGCTCTACGGACAGACCGAAGCCTTCCTCTACGTCACCTGCCAGCCTGACGGGCAGATCCGCGCCGACACGGTTGGTCCGCCGGCGCCGAATGTCGAGATCAAGATCTCGGACGAGGGCGAGTTGCTCTACAAGTCGCCCGGTATGTTTATCGGTTACTTCAAGGAGCCGGAGAAGACCGCCGAGACGATGACGCCGGACGGCTATGTCCGGACGGGCGACTCGGGCTTTTTCGACAAGACGGGCCATATCCGGATCATCGACCGGGCCAAGGATGTCGGAAAGCTGGCCAACGGGGCGCTGTTTGCTCCCAAGTATATCGAGAACAAGCTCAAGTTCTATCCCAACATCAAGGAAGTCGTCGCCTATGGTCAGGGCGAGGACTTCGTGACGGTGTTCATCAACATCGACATGACGGCGGTCGGCAACTGGGCTGAACGCAACAACGTCGCCTATGCGTCCTATCAGGAACTGGCCAACCATCCCGACGTCTACAAGATCATTGCCGGGCACGTTGACGAGGTGAACAAGTCGCTGGCGGGCGAGCCGATGATGGCGCGCTCGCAGGTGACACGGTTCCTGATCCTGCCCAAGGAACTGGATGCGGACGACGGCGAACTGACCCGGACGCAGAAGGTGCGCCGCAGCTTCATCGCCGAGCGTTACAAGCCGCTGATCGAGGCGCTCTACAACGGCGCCAAGGAAGCCGACATTTCGCTGGAAGTGACGTTCGAGGACGGACGCAAGGGGTCGATCTCCGGCCGCGTCCGGGTCGCCGACGTGCAGGGCTATCCGGTGTTCGAGGAGAAGGCGGCATGAGCGCGCCCGTGGAACTCAAGCGCGGCGACGTGATGCTCGCCGTCGAGAACGTGTCGCTGCGTTTTGGCGGGGTGAAGGCGATCACCGACGTGTCGTTCGATATCCGCAAGGGCGAGATCCGCGCGATCATCGGGCCGAACGGCGCCGGCAAGACCTCGATGCTGAACTGCATCAACGGCTTTTATCATCCGCAGGAAGGGCGCATCACCTACAAGGGCGTCAAGCGCGAGAAGATGCGGCCGTATGTGGCGGCAAGCCAGGGCATCGCCCGCACGTTCCAGAACGTCGCGCTGTTCAAGGGCATGACGACGCTCGACAACATCATGGTCGGCCGCACGCTGAAGATGAACTCGCCGTTCTTCTGGCAGATCTGGCGGCACGGGCCGGCGATGAATGAGGAGGTGGCGCACCGCCGCTTCGTCGAGGAGATCATCGACTTTCTCGAAATCGAGCATATCCGCAAGGTGCCGGTCGGAAAGCTGCCCTACGGATTGCAGAAGCGGGTGGAACTGGGCCGGGCGCTGGCGATGGAGCCCGAACTGCTGCTGCTCGACGAGCCGATGGCCGGCATGAACCTTGAGGAAAAAGAGGACATGTGTCGCTTCATCATCGATGTGTCGAGCCAGTATGGCACGACCATCGCCCTGATCGAGCATGACATGGGCGTCGTCATGGACCTGTCCGACCGGGTGGTGGTGCTCGAATACGGCCGCAAGATTGCCGACGGCACGCCGGCCGAGGTCAAGGCCAACCAGCAGGTCATCGATGCCTATCTTGGCGTCGGGCACTGAGGACGGGGGAAAGCGATGCTGTACAATGTCTTCATCGGCCCGTTCGCCGAAATGTGGGGTGCGCCGGACCTGTTCGTCCAGGCGCTGTGGGAGGGGCTGGTTGCCGGCGTCCTTTATGCGCTGATCGCGCTCGGGTTCGTGCTGATCTTCAAGGCCTCCGGCGTGTTCAACTTCGCGCAGGGCATCATGGTGGTGTTCGCCGGGCTGACGCTGGTTGGCCTGCATGAGGCGGGCGTTCCGGCGTTCCTTGCGCTGATTCTGACCGTGGGCGTGATGTTTGCGCTCGCCTGGGGCACGGAGCGGATCGTGCTCAGACCATTGGTCAACCAGCCCGACATCATCCTGTTCATGGCGACGTTCGGGCTGACGTATTTCCTGATCGGGCTCGGCGAATTCGTGTTCGGCGGCAACCCGAAGAAGATGATCGCCGAGGAACTGTTCCTGCCCTCGGGCGCGATCGACCTTGCCATCCTCGGCGGCCGGGTGACGTTGCAGAAGCTCGATATCGCGGCGGCGGTGATTGCCTCGCTGATGGTGGCGGTGCTGGCGGCATTCTTCCAGTATACTCGGATCGGGCGGGCGCTGCGCGCGGTGGCCGACAGCCACAAGGCGGCGCTGTCGGTCGGCATCTCGCTCAACCAGATCTGGGTCATCGTCTGGTT
>CALCZO010000138.1 GCA_937903315.1 uncultured Alphaproteobacteria bacterium | reverse complement strand
GGCCGCCGATGGTGGCGAACTCGGCCGAGGTGATGCCGTCGCCCGACATCATGACGGCGTTGAGGCCCTGGTCGCGCATCTGGCGGACGATGAGGCCGCCTTCGGTGTGCAGGCCGCCCCAGTAGACGACTTCCGTGCCGGCCGCCTTCATCTTCGAGACGAGCGCCGAGAAGTCCTTCTCGCCGGTGTTCACGCCTTCATAGACGACTTCCTTGATGCCCTTGGCATTCATCGCCTTCTTGGTCTCGTCGGCGAGGCCCTTGCCGTAGGTGGTCTTGTCGTGGATGACCGCGACCTTCTTGCCCTTCAGCTTGGTGGCGAGATAATCGCCGGCCACGGCGCCCTGCTGATCGTCACGACCGCAGGTCCGGAAGGTGTTCCACTTGGCCTTCGGGTTCTCGGTCAGCTTCGGGTTGGTCGAGGCGGGGCTGACCGCGAGGATGCCGTTCTCGGCATAGACTTCCGAAGCCGGGATCGACACGCCCGAGTTGAAGTGGCCGACCACGAACTTGACGCCATCAGCCGAGAACTTGTTGGCAACCGACACGCCCTGCTTGGGGTCCGACACGTCGTCGCCCTTGAAGACCGTAATCTTCTGGCCCATGATTCCGCCGGCGGCGTTGATGTCGGCAGCGGCCTGCTCGACACCATCGGCCAACTGCTTGCCGAATGCCGCGTTCGGTCCGGTGAGCGGGCCGGCGACGCCCATCTTGATCTGCGCATTGGCCGCGCCGGCGAACGCCAGACCAGCCACGAGCGCAACGCTCGCCAACAGAGTTTTCTTCATGCAAATCTCTCCCATTGTCATTGCATCAGTCAGGCGGGGCAGAACCGCTCCCCGTCACGCGGTTTGGGCGCGATACGCGCCTTGTCCTCAACAAATCCCGTTTTCATGCCTCTGTCATCACAAAAAACGCCGTGCGGCGTTCAGACGCCCGAGGCAGCTTTGTCCGGGCTTGGTCCATAGAGCCACTCGTACTGGCGGGCCATCTGCCGGGAGCGCGCCGTGCGCCACCCGAGGAAGGCAATCGCCGCCACGATGACTGTGTCGATGACGTAGTAATAAGCACTGAGGAAGGTGCCCTCGAACAGCGCGAAATGCGTGAAACGGACGGCAATCCCCAGCAGCAGCATGTAGAATCCGAGCTGCCACAGCGGTTTCCATGTGCTGGCGATGGCCTTGCCGGTCTGCCACGCCGCGCCGCCGCCCATGACCACGGTAACCAGCAGGAACAGCCAGGCGGACGGCTCTTCGTACAGAATGCCCTGCATCAGTGGTGCCCTCCTTCAAGATAGGCCGCGCGCACCTGAGGATCGGTCAGCAGCGCCTTTCCGGTACCGCTCATGGTGATGACGCCGTTGACCATGACATAGCCGCGATTGGCGAGCTTGAGCGCATGGTAGGCGTTCTGCTCGACCAGGAACACGGTCATGCCCTGCTCGGAATTGATCTCCCGGATCACCTCGAAGATCTGCTTGACGATGATCGGCGCCAGACCGAGCGACGGCTCATCAAGCAGCAGCAGTTTCGGCCGGGCCATCAGCGCACGGGCAATCGCCAGCATCTGCTGTTCGCCGCCCGACAGGGTGCCCCCGCGCTGGTAGAGCCGCTCCTTCAGGCGCGGGAAAATCGTCGTCACCCGCTCAAGATCGGCGTCGAAATGGCGGAAGTCATCGACCGCCGCGCCCATCTGGAGATTTTCGTAGACCGTCATGCGCGGAAAGATGCGGCGGCCTTCCGGCGACTGGTTGATGCCGAGCCGCGCGATTTCATGCGTCGGCAGGTTGGTGATGTCCTGACCGCGATAGGTGATGACGCCCTCGCGGGCGCGCGGCTTGCCGAAGATCGTCATCATCAGCGTCGACTTGCCGGCGCCGTTGGCGCCGATGAGCGTAACGATTTCACCTTCATTGACGTCAAGATCGACGCCCTTGAGCGCGATGATGTTGCCGTAAAAGGTTTTCACGCCACGGACCGAGAGCATGGGTTGGCTTGTCATAGGCCCACCTCCGCCTCGACGTCTTCGACGTCCTCATCCGCAACGCCGAGATAGGCGGCGATGACCTTCGGATCGTTCTTGATGTCGTCCGGCGTGCCGTCGGCGATCTTGGTGCCGTAGTCGAGCACGACGACATGATCGGAAATTTCCATCACCACCGACATGTCATGTTCGATCAGGATCACGGAACACTCGTGATCCTTGCGGATCGAGCGGATCAGCGCGTTGAGTTCGCTGCTTTCCTTCGGGTTGAGGCCGGCGGCCGGCTCGTCGAGACAGAGCAGGACGGGGTCGGTGCACATCGCCCGGGCGATCTCCAGCCGGCGCTGGGCACCATAGGACAATTCGCCCGCCGGATCGTCGGCGCGGTCCATCAGACCGGTCTTGTCGAGCCAGTACTTGGCCTTCTCGATCCCCTGCCGCTCGGCGGCGTTGAACGAGGGCAGGCCGATGATGCCGCCGAACGTGTAGAGCGAGGCGGCATTGAGCGCGTTGTGCTGGGCGACCATCAGGTTCTCCAGCACGGTCATGCCCGAGAACAGACGGATGTTCTGGAAGGTGCGGGCAACACGCGCTTTTTCGGTAATCTCGAAATCGGGCATCCGTTCGAGCAGGAACAGCGTGCCCGCCTCGGTCTTGTGGATCGCCGAGGGGCCGGCGGTCGCCGCTTCGATGTTCGCGCCGATGTCGATGTCGCCATGGCGCAGGGCGAGACGGCCGACCGTCGGCTTGTAAAAGCCGGTGACGCAGTTGAACACCGTCGTCTTGCCGGCGCCGTTCGGGCCGATCAGCGCGGTGATCTCGCCGCGGTTGAGGGTGAAGCTCAGATCGTTGATCGCGACGAGGCCGCCGAAGCGCATCGTCATATGCTCGACCGAGAGCAGCGGGGAGGGAGCGGTGGTCATCAGCCGTGGCCCTCCTTCACCAGATCGCTTGAGATGGCTTTGGTCTCCTTCAGCGCCACGGACGGCTGGCGCGACGAGACAAGACCGCGCGGCTTCCAGAGCATGATCAGCACCATCGACAGACCGAAGATCAGCGCGCGGTACTGGGCCGGATCGAAATCGTTGCCGAACACGATCTTGAGGAAATCCAGTTCGCGCAGCAGTTCAAACCCGCCGACGATGCCGACGGCCGCGATGACGACACCGTAGAGACTGCCTGCCCCGCCGAGCACGACGATGGCCAGAATCTGCGCCGATTCGATGAAGGTGAAGCTCTCGGGCGAGATGAAGCCCTGCCGCGCGGCGAAGAACGAGCCGGCAAAGCCGCCGAACATCGCGCCGATGGCAAAGGCGGTCAGCTTGGTCGTCACGGTGTTGATGCCCAGCGCGCGACAGGCGATCTCGTCCTCGCGCAGCGCTTCCCATGCCCGGCCGATCGGCAGTCGCCGCAGCCGTGTGGTGATGTAGGCCGTCATCATCGCCAGCACGAGGATCAGATAATAGAGATAGATCTTGTAATAGATGCCGGAGGGTTCGAGCCCGAACCGCGCGGCAAAACCGTCATCGTCGGAGGTGAAGGGAATGCCGAAGAACGTCGGCCGGGCGATGCCGGAAATGCCGGCGTAGCCGTTGGAAAACTCGACCCAGTTGATCAGCACCAGCCGGATGATCTCACCGAACGCCAGCGTCACCACGGCCAGATAATCACCGCGCAGCCGCAGCACCGGGAAGCCGAGAATAATGCCCCAGAACGCGGCCAGCACGCCGGCGACGGGCAGCAGGATGTAGAACGACAGGCCGTACTGTTCGGCCAGCAGCGCGTAGGAATAGGCTCCGACGGCATAGAACGCGACGTAGCCGAGATCGAGCAGGCCGGCGAGGCCGACGACCACGTTGAGGCCCCAGCCCAGCATCACGTAGATCAGGATCTGGATGCCGAAGTTGTCGATCCACTTGAGCGAGCCTTGCCAGCCCGAGCCCGCGATCGCGATCACCGGGAAGGCGACGACGAAAGCCAGCAGGAACGGCCGGATATAGGGTTCGATCCGTGCCAGCGTCGCGCTTGGTGTCGCGACCTTGCCGGCCAGAAGCGCGGTCTGCTTGCGCTGATTGTTGAGACCGATGACAAACGCGCCGGCAAACACCGAAAGCAGAACGCCTGCCAGCAGCAGCGGCCGGCCGACCAGAACGATCGTGTTGTCCTTCTGGTCGGTCTTGAGGCCGATCAGAAGGATGAACAGGCCCAGCGCGATGACTGTCCAGAACAGCGCATTGCGCGTGATGTCGGCAAGGGATGCCGGCTTCTCGTCAGTTGCTGATGCCATCACACCTTCTCCACTTCCGGCTTGCCGAGCAGGCCCTGAGGCATGAAGATCAGCGTGATTGCCAGCAGCATGAAGGCCGCGACATCCTTGTAATCAATCGAGAAATAAGCCGACCACAGCGTCTCGACCATGCCGATGATCAACCCGCCGAGCACCGCGCCGGGGAGCGAGCCGATGCCGCCGAGCACTGCGGCGGTAAACGCCTTCACACCCGGAATGAAGCCATCGGAGAATGAGATCACGCCATAGTAGATCAGGTACATCACACCCGCGACGGCGGCGAGCGCCGCGCCGATGACGAAGGTGATCGAGATCGTGCGGTCCACGTCGATGCCGAGCAGCGAGGCCATCTTGCCATCCTGTTCGCAGGCGCGCTGGGCGCGGCCGAGCGGCGTTTTCTGCACCACGTACCAGAAGATGCCGAGCAGGATGGCGGTGACGACGATGATCACGATCTGCTTGTAGGCCAGCGTGACGACGAAGCCGTTGCCTTCCATGATCTTGATGCCGTCGCGCAGCATCGGAGGAATGGGCTTGTTGCGCGCGCCCTGTGCGACCTGCACGAAATTGACCAGCACCATCGACATGCCGATCGCCGAGATCAGCGGCGCCAGCCGGAATGAGCCGCGCAACGGGCGATAGGCCAGCCGTTCGATCGTCCAGCTCCAGAGGCCGGTCAGCGCCATGCCAAGGACGAGACAGACAAGAATGGCGAGGAACACCGCGCCCGCGCCAAAGCCCAACGCGCCCGTGACGAGCAGGAACAGGATCAGTGCGGTAAAGCCGCCGACCATGAACACATCGCCATGGGAGAAGTTGACCATCCCGATGATGCCGAAAACCATCGTGTATCCGACAGCAATCAGCCCGTAGATCGCACCGAGCGTCAGCCCGTTGATCACTTGCTGTACAAAGACTTCCATACGCTGGCTCTCTCCCGTCGCCCCCGGGCATTGTTCCCCGTGATGGCTGTGATCACTTTGTTTTATGCAACCGTCCTTGCGCAAGCCCCTTTGTGGTGCTTGCCACACTTTTCAGGTGGCCTGCGCCGCTCCCGTGCGGCGATGGCCCCTGCCAGAATTATGCCAGCAGTGTTTCGGCCGGAGTGTAGGCATAGCCCAGATCCCGCGCCACGGCGGCGTAGGTGACCTTGCCGGCGCAGACGTTGAGGCCGTTCATCAGGTGGCGGTTGTCGGCCAGCGCCTTTTTCCAACCCTTGCCAGCGATGGCAAGCGCGTGGGGCAGGGTGACGTTGTTGAGCGCGTAGGTGGAAGTGCGGGCGACCGCGCCGGGCATATTGGCGACGCAGTAGTGGACGACGCCGTCCACCGTGTAGGTCGGCTTGGCGTGGGTGGTGGCGCGCGAGGTTTCGAAGCAGCCGCCCTGATCGATGGCAACATCGACGAGGACCGCGCCCTTCTTCATGCCCTTGACCATGGCGCGGGTGACCAGCCGCGGCGCTGCTGCGCCCGGCACGAGAACAGCGCCGATGACCAGATCAGCCCCGGCCACATGGTGCTCGATCGCCGATTTCATCGCATAGACGACTTTCGCGGACGCCTCGAAATGGGTCGACAGCCGCTCGAGCGCCACCGCGCTGCGGTCGAGAATCGTGACATCGGCATGCATGCCGACCGCCATCTGCGCCGCGTTGAAGCCGACGACGCCGCCGCCGATGATCACCACCTTGGCCGGGGCGACGCCCGGTACGCCGCCGATCAGCACCCCGCGCCCGCCGTGCGCCTTTTCCAGCGCATTGGCGCCGGCATGCACGGCCATGCGGCCGGCAACCTGGCTCATCGGCTTGAGCAGCGGCAACCCGCCGGCGTCATCGGTCACCGTCTCATAGGCGATGCAGACGGCACCGGACTTGACCAGCGCAGCCGTCTGGTCCGGATCGGGGGCGAGATGCAGGTAGGTGTAGAGGATCTGCCCGGGGCGGAGCATCGCGCATTCGGCCGGCTGCGGTTCCTTGACCTTCACGATCATGTCGGCGCGGGCGAAGACCTCGGGGGCGGTCGCAACAACCTCGGCGCCAGCGTCGCGATAGGCGCGATCGGTGGCACCGATGCCAAGCCCGGCTTTGCTTTCAACGATGACGCTGTGGCCGCCGTGAACCATCTCGGCGACGCTCTCGGGCGTCAGGCCGACACGGTATTCGTGATTCTTGATTTCCTTCGGAACGCCGACCAGCATTGCTTCCTCCCAAAAGCCTTGTGTGGCGCGACCATAGGCGTCGGGCGGCGGGAAAGCTTCGCAAAGTTGTTGTCGCGACTGGATAATGATGCAATAAAATTCGATATTTTCCATATAATGAAGGAAAATTTTCAATGGATCGGATTGATCTTTCGATATTGTCCCGCGTGCAAGCTGATTGCAGCCCGCCGTTGGCGCAACTGGCCGAGGCGGTCGGGCTGTCGCCGTCGGCGTGCCATCGCCGGCTCAAGCACCTTGAGGAGACCGGGGTCATCGCCGGCTATTCCGCCCGGCTTGATCGCGCCGCGCTCGGGCTGACGATGGAACTGTTCGTTACCGTGTCGCTCCTCTCGCAGTCGAACGAGGCGCTGGAGGCGTTCGAAAAAGCCGTCCTCGGCGTGCCTGAAATCCTGTCCTGCTATCTGCTCGCCGGGCGGGCCGACTACATCATGCGCATCGCGGTGCGGGATATGGACGATTTCGAGCGTATCCACCGGCAGAAGCTGTCGCGGCTGCCGGGCGTCTCGACGATGACCACGAGTTTCTCGTTGCGGACGGTCAAGGACTTCCGCGGCTATCCGGTCGGCGGGCGCGGCTAGCCGGTTGCCATGTCCCGGAACACCGCCTCCGCTTCCTTGACCGCGTGGTTGGCTTTCGGCACGCCGGCATAGACGGCGGCCATCAGGATCACTTCCTTGATCTCGTCCTGCGTGAGGCCGTTGTTGAAGGCGGCGCGGACATGGAGGCGGAACTCGTCCCAGTTGCCGAGCGCGATCATCATCGACAGCACGCAGCAGGACCGCGTGGCCCGGTCGAGGCCCGGCCGGGTCCAGATCTCGCCCCAGGCGTATCGGGTGATGAAGTCCTGAAACTCGGTGTTGAATGGGCTTTTCGCCGCGTTGGCGCGATCCACCCACGCATCACCGAGCACGGCTCGGCGCACGCCCATGCCGGCGGCGTGACGGTCCTCGTCGGTCATGCCAGAAACTCCGCAACGGCGCGGGTGAAGGCTTCGGGCTGCTCGAGGTTCGAGATGTGCGCCGCTTGCAGGACCAGGGACTTTGCGCCGGGGATGCTGGCGGCGATCAGCCGGCCTGCGGCTGGCGGCGTCGCCGGATCAACCGCGCCGATGATCACCAGCACCGGCGTCGTGATCGAACGGATCGCCTCGCGCTGGTCCATATCGCGGATCGCGGCGCAGCTGCCGATGTAGCCGGCGACGGAGGTGGCCGCAAAGGCCGAAATGATCCGGTCCGCCTCGGGCGGGTTCGTGGCGCGGTACGGTTCGGAAAACCAGCGCGTGCGGGTCGGTTCGGCGAGTGCGGCCATGCCTTGCCCGCGCGCGGTGCGGATGCGGGTGTTCCACAGGTCGGGCGGGCCCATGTTGGGGGCGGTATTGGCCAGCACCGCGCGGCGGATGCGGTGGCGCGCGTGGGTCAGCAGCCACATGCCGACCATGCCGCCTTTCGACAGCCCGCACCAATCGACCGTCGCGATCCCCAGCGCATCCATCAGCGCCAGCGCGTCGCGGCCGAGTTCGGCCATGGAATAGGGCCGGTCCGGCGCGGCGGATTGGCCGTGGCCGCGACTGTCATACCGCAGGACGCGGTGCGTGCGTGTCCAGTGCGGGACCTGCGCATCCCACATCGTCAGGTCGCAGCCGAGCGAATCGGACAGCATCAGCACCGGCGCGCCCTCCGGCCCGTCGAGACGGTAGTGAAAATCATCCTGACCGAGACGGATCATCGGCATGGTCTTGAACTCCTGAAGTCTAGGGTGTGAAGGTGAGACGATAGAGCGCCAGCACCCGTTCGATAATGGCCTGACTGGCACCGAGATAGGTGGCGGGATCGAACAGGCGGCTGAGTGCCGCGCCGTCGATATGACCGGTGATTACCGGCTCTTCCGCCAGAATATCGCGCAGCGGGCGCTTTTCAGCCAGGGCGCGGGCGCAGGCGGCTTCGACCAGTGCCTTTGCCTCAAGCCGCGGCATGACATCCCCCAATGCCAGAGCGATCCGCTCGGACAGGATCAGCCCGCCGGTCAGGTCAAGATTGGCGCGCATCCGCCGCGTGTCGATCTCCAGCCCCTCGATGAGCGCGATGGCATGGGTGAGCGAGGCGCCGGTGAGAACGCAGAGGTCAGGCAGCGTTTCCCATTCGGCATGCCAGCCGCCGGCGGCGCGCTCGTGCTCCTGCGGCATGGCGGCCAGAAGCGTGGCCACCAGCCCCGGCGTGCGGGTGGCGATGGCGCTCATGGCGAGCGACTGCACCGGGTTGCGCTTGTGGGGAAGGGTGGAGGAGCCGCCCTTGCCGGCGGCCGCGCCCTCGAACACCTCCGCCACCTCGGTCTGCATCAGCAGCGTAATGTCGCGGCCGATCTTGCCGAGCGTTCCCGCGATCAGGCCGAATTCGGCCCCGAGACGGATCAGCGCCTGCCGCGTCGCGTGCCACGGCACGGCCAGTTCGAAGCCCATCATCCGCTCCTGAAGGGCGCTGCCTTTGTCCCCGAGCGAGGCGAGCGTACCGGCGGCACCGCCCAGTTGCAGCGGTGCGGCCGGGCTGAGACGGGTCAGCGCGCCGGCATGGCCGGTCAGGGAATCGAGCCAGTAGGCCGCCTTGAGGCCAAAGGTGGTCGGCAGTGCGTGCTGGAGCAGGGTGCGCCCGGCCATCACGGTGTGGCGATGGTCGTGGGCGAGGCGTGCGACGAGCCCGGCGAGAGTGGCGAGCCGCTCCTCGATCAGGCGCAGCGCGCCGGACATCTGGATCAGCCGGCCGGTATCGATCGCATCCTGGCTGGTCGCGCCCCAGTGGACCCAGCGCGCAGCTTCCGGGTCATCCGTGGCGACGCGGGCGGTCAGCATCCGCACCATCGGAATCGCCGGGTTGCCAGCCAGCGTGGTCTGGCGGCCGATCTCGGCGATATCGAAGAATTCAGCACGGCAGTGGGCGGCGATGACCGGCGCGGCGGCAGCAGGAATGATGCCCTCGCTGGCCTCGTCACGCGCCAGCGCGGCCTCAAAATCGAGCATGCCCTGCAAGGTGGCGCGGTCGTCGAACAGGCCGCTCATCGCGTTGTCGGCAAACAGCTCCCCATAAAGTCCCGGCGCGGCCATGCGCGATGCTCCCTGTCGAATTAAGGCTTAACCTTGGCACGTCTTTGGGTCAGAGTATCGTCCCATGGCGGCGCCGCAAGCCGCATCGATACAGGGAAACGGAAACGCAGCGATGGCAATGACGATGAACGGGGTGGTCGATCTGCCCGCCTCTCGCGAGACGGTCTGGCAGAAGCTCAATGATCCGGCGACGCTGCAAGCCTCGATTCCCGGCTGCCAGAGCCTGGAAGGATCGATGGACGACGGCTTCCAGGCGGTGGTCAAGCTCAAGGTCGGCCCGGTCAGCGCCACGTTCAAGGGCAGGGTGACTCTGGCCGATCTCGATCCGCCGAACGGGTATCGCATCGCCGGCGAGGGCGAGGGCGGCGTTGCAGGGTTTGCCAAGGGCGGGGCGAGTGTCCGGCTGGAGGAAATCCCCGAGGGCACGCGGCTGACCTACGATGTCGAGGCCAACGTCGGCGGCAAGATCGCCCAGCTCGGCGCTCGGCTGATCAATGGCGTCGCCAAGAAACTTGCGGATGAGTTCTTTGCCAGGTTTGCCGAGGCGGTGAAGGCCGGCTGAGGCTTTGCCTTTGGCGGCAATCGCGCCTATCTCGTGACCCATGGGACGCGTTCAGGACGATCTGCCGCCAGATGACAGCGAGGCGGACGAGGCCGAGGAAGCCTTGCCGACACTCGACGGCGAGGACAGTGCCGATGCGTCCCCCGAGGCGCTGAGCACCGGGGCGGAGGCGATCCGCCGGTTCTGGAAGACCCTGCCCAATGGTCCCGGCGTCTACAGGATGCTCGGCGAGGGCGGCGCGGTTCTTTACGTCGGCAAGGCCCGCTCGCTGAAAAAGCGGGTGGCGAGCTACACGCGCGGGCTGGGTCACTCCAACCGCATCGCCCGGATGATCGCGGCCACGCGGGCGATGGAGTTCGTCACCACGGCGACCGAGGCCGAGGCGCTGCTGCTCGAAACCAATTTCATCAAGCAGCTCAAGCCGCGCTTCAACGTGCTGATGCGCGATGACAAGTCGTTCCCCTACATCCTGATCACCGACGACCACGCCGCGCCGCAGATCGTCAAGCATCGGGGCGCGCGGACGCGCAAGGGCCGCTACTTTGGCCCGTTTGCCAGCGCGCAGGCGGTGACACGGACGATCAACGCCCTGCAACGGGCCTTTCTGCTCCGCACCTGTTCGGACAGCTACTACGACAACCGCACGCGGCCGTGCCTGCTGTTCCAGATCAAGCGCTGCGCCGGACCGTGCACCGGCGAGGTCAGCGCCGGCGAGTATCGCGGGCTGGTGGACGAGGCGCAGGATTTTCTGAGCGGCCGCAGCGTGGCGGTCAAACAGCGGATCGCCGCCGAAATGCAGGCCGCGTCCGATGATCTCGAATTCGAGCGCGCGGCGCGCTACCGCGACCGGCTGGCGGCCCTCTCTGCCGTCGCCGCGACGCAGGATATCAACCCGCGCGAGGTGGAGGAGGCGGACGTCTTCGCCATCCACGAACAGGCCGGGCAGTTCATCGTCGAGGTGTTTTTCTTCCGCACCTTCCAGAACTGGGGCAACCGCGCCTTCTATCCCCGTGCCGACCGGAGCATGCCGGTCGAGGAGGTGCTCGACGCCTTCATCGCCCAGTTCTACGACGACCGGCCGGCGCCGCGCCTGATCCTGACCAGCCACAGGATCGAGAATGCCGCGCTGCTGGCCGAGGCGCTCGGTGTGCGGATGGGGCGCAGGGTCGAGATTGCCGCCCCGCAGCGGGGCGAGAAGAAAACGCTGGTCGATCACGCCGCCAAGAACGCCCGCGAGGCGCTGTCACGCCGGCTGACCGAAACCGCGAGCCAGAAAAAACTGCTCGTCGCGCTCGGCGAGGCGTTCGGCCTGCCGGCTCCGCCGCGCCGGATCGATGTGTTCGACAACTCGCATATCATGGGCACCAATGCCGTCGGCGCGATGATCGTGGCGGGTGAGGGAGGGTTCATGAAAACCCACTACCGCACCTTTAACATCCGCTCCGAGGATCTGACGCTCGGCGATGATTTCGGCATGATGCGCGAGGTGCTGACCCGGCGCTTCCAGCGGCTGAAGAAGGAACACGACCGCGAGGCCGAACCGGAGGAGGGCGCCCTGCCGCATTGGCCCGATCTGGTGCTGATCGACGGCGGGCAGGGGCAGCTTGACGCGGTGCGCGGCGTGCTCGATTCGCTCGGTGTCGAAGGCGTGGCGCTGGTCGGGATCGCCAAGGGGCCCGACCGGGATGCGGGGCGCGAGACGTTTTTTGTTGCCAGACGGACGCCGTTCAAGCTGCCGCCGCGCGATCCGGCGCTGTATTTCGTGCAAAGGCTGCGCGACGAGGCGCACCGCTTCGCCATCGGGACGCACCGGGCCAAGCGCAAGCGGGAGCTGGTGAAGAACCCGCTCGACGAGGTGGCCGGCATCGGGCCGCGCCGCAAACGGGCGCTGCTGCTGCACTTCGGCACGGCCAAGGCGGTCAGCCGGGCCTCGCTGGAGGACCTGATGGGAACGCCCGGAGTCAACGAGGCGACCGCGCGCGCGGTCTATGACTTTTTCCACGAAACGGGAGCCTGAAGCACCGCGGCGGTTGACGCGGCGGGCTGCGGCGTGTTCGGTACGGGCTTGGTCCAAGGCTCTCTCACCCCCGGTTGCGCTGTTCCCGATGCCCGCCCGCCGTCACCCGTTCAACCTGCCCAACATCCTGACATACGGGCGGATTCTGGCTGTGCCGCTGGTCGTGGCGTGCCTGTTCTGGCCAAAGGACAACTGGGTGCGGTGGACCGCGCTGGCGATCTATTCCGTTGCCGGAATCACTGACTTTCTCGACGGTTATCTCGCCCGCATGTGGTCGCTGCAATCGTCGATGGGGCGGATGCTCGATCCGATTGCCGACAAGCTGCTGGTCGGCGCGGTGCTGATGATGCTGGTCCATACCGGAGACATCCAGTCGTGGTCGATCTGGGCTGCGATCGTGATTCTATGCCGCGAGATGCTGGTCTCCGGCCTGCGCGAGTTCCTGGCTGAAGTGCGGGTGTCGGTGCCCGTCTCGCGGCTGGCGAAGTGGAAGACCACGGCGCAGATTGTCGCGCTCGGGTTCCTGATCGCCGGCACGGCGGGAGACGAGGTGCTGCCCGAGGGCTGGACGCACCGGACCGGGCTGATCCTGCTATGGGGCGCGGCACTGCTGACGCTGTATACGGGTTATGACTACTTCAAGGCCGGCATCCGCCATATTCTCGTGGCGGACGAGGAGGGGCAATGAAGCTGGTCTATTTCGCCTGGGTGCGCGAGCGCATCGGTCATGCCGAGGAAACGCTCGACCTGCCGGCCGATGTGGTGACGGTCGCCGATCTGATCGCCTGGCTCACGGCGCGCGACGAAACCTATGCCCATGCGTTCGAGCATGCGGCGCTGATCCGGGTGGCCATCGACCGCAAGCATGTGCGGCATGATGCGGCACTGGCCGGGGCCGGCGAGGTTGCGTTCTTCCCGCCGATGACCGGCGGGTGATCGCGTGAACGTGCCCGTCACCATCCGCGTTCAGGCCGAGGCCTTCGATGCCGCGGCCGAACAGGCGCTGCTGGTTGCCGGGCGCAGCGATATCGGTGCCGTGGTTGCCTTCACCGGGCTGTGCCGCAGCGAGGATGGACGGCTGGCGGCGCTGGAGCTTGAGCACTAGCCCGGCATGGCCGAGGCGGAAATCGCCCGTGTTGCGGAGAGCGCACTGGCCCGTTGGCCGGTGCTGGGGCTGACGGCGATCCATCGCTATGGAACGATCGTGCCGGGTGAAGGGATCGTGCTGGTCATCGTCGCTTCGAGCCACCGGCAGGCGGCGTTCGAGGCGGCGGAATTCCTGATGGATTTCCTCAAGACGCGTGCGCCGTTCTGGAAAAAGGAACACGACCGCAACGGCAATGCCGGCGGATGGGTAGATGCGCGCGACACAGACGATGCCGCAGCCGCACGATGGGGCGGCACCGAGTGAGGTCAGGTCCGGCGGATCAGTGATCCGCCGGGGACGATGTTATTGGCAGACATCGCGATAGAACGGGCGACCATAGCGGTTGTAGCCCGCCAGTTCACGATAGCACTGGGGTTGCGGCTGCTGGGCCGCGATGATCGACCCGATCACCGCCGCGCCGAGCAGGCCGGCAGCGGCCGCGCCGGCGACATTGCCGCCACGCCAGCCGCGGCGGTAGCCATAGCGCGGGCCGCCGTAGGCCGGGCGGTACACCGGACCCCGAACCACCGGCGCCGGGCGGACGCCGCGCGGACCCCAGCCGCGACGCTGCGCTTCCGCGTCGGGAACATAAGCCATCGTCAACGTCAGCGCGGCAACGGCCATCGCCAGAGTACGCTTCAAGCCTGTCATGCTCTTCTCCTCTCACGCGTTGCAACACGCCGGGACGCTTGCCATGTCCCCGAATTCCGGACGATGCCGGATCGTGCGCAGACTAGGCACGACTGCGACATTTTGACAGCGATAAATTTGATGGTCGCGGATGCTTATCGATGTTGCAACTGCGAAGGAGACTTTGAAATTTGGCCAAAAACGACCGCAATTGCACATTGTTCAAATTTCAATTCCCGCTTGACCCGCTGTTTGCCCCGGATAATCTGTCATTTTGACGGGGGCGGTAAGGCCGGTTCGTCAAGTCAGCAATTGGCTACGATCAGAAATCACCGCGACGCGACTGGCGCTGAAGGTGCTCAAGGGAGGAAGGCGATGGCCACTGTCACAATGACGGTGAATGGCAAAGAGGTGTCGGGCGAGGTGGAGCCGCGCACGCTTCTGGTGCAGTTCCTCCGCGATACTCTGCGGCTGACCGGGACCCATGTCGGGTGCGATACCAGCCAGTGCGGTGCCTGCGTGGTCCATGTCGATGGGCGGGCCGTCAAGTCCTGTACCGCGCTGGCTCTGTCCTGCGAGGGGGCGGAGGTCGTGACGATCGAGGGGCTGGCACACGGGAGCGACCTGCATCCGATGCAGGAGGCGTTCCGCGATCACCATGGCCTGCAATGCGGCTTCTGCACGCCGGGCATGATCATGAGCGCGGTCGATATGGTCAACCGCAAGGGGCATGATCTCGACGAGGCGACCATCCGCGAAGAACTCGAGGGCAACATCTGCCGCTGCACCGGCTATCACAACATCGTGAAAGCCGTGGAGGCAGGGGCCAAGGCCATGGCCAAGGGCAAGAAGAAAAAGGCGGCCTGACACCCGGGCACGCCTGCACCGCCGGACTTGCAGCCTTTCGTCACATTTGAGCCATTCATCCCTCGGGAGGGGACGTCATGAGCGCCACAGGAATCGGGGCAGCCGTCAAGCGGAAGGAAGATTTCCGCTTCATCACCGGCAAGGGCAATTATACCGACGACATCAACAGGCATGGCCAGACCTATGCCTATTTCCTGCGCTCTCCCCATGCCCATGCCAGGATCCGCAAGATCGACATCAAGGCCGCCCGCAAGGTCGAGGGCGTGGTGGCGATCTTCACCGGCGACGATCTGGCCGCCGACAAGGTGGGCGGGCTGATCTGCGGCTGGATGATCCATAACAAGGACGGCTCGCCGATGTCGGCGGGGGCACATCCGGCGCTGGCGCAGGGCAAGGTGCGCTACGTCGGCGATCACGTCGCCGTGGTCATCGCCGAAACCCTGAACGCCGCCAAGGATGCGGCGGAGAAGATCACGGTCGACTACGACGTCCTGCCGGCCGTGGTCGATGTGGGCGATGCGCGCAAGAAGGGCGCGGCGCTGATCCACGACGAATGCGCCGGAAACCGCGTTTATGACTGGCATCTGGGCGACAAGGGCGCCGCGGATGCGGCGTTCAAGGCGGCCAGACATGTCGTCAAGCTCGATCTGACCAACAATCGGCTGGTCCCCAATGCGATGGAACCGCGCGCCGCGATCGGCGACTACGACGCCGGCAACGACGCGCTGACGCTGTATACGACCAGCCAGAATCCGCATGTCGCGCGTCTTGTCCTGTCGGCTTTCATCGGGCTGGCGCCCGAGCACAAGCTGCGGGTCATCGCGCCGGATGTCGGCGGCGGCTTCGGCTCGAAGATCTTCATCTATGCCGAGGAAACCGTGTGCCTGTGGGCGGCGCGCAAGGTCAACCGGCCGGTCAAGTGGACGGCGGAGCGGACCGAATCCTTCCTGTCCGATGCCCATGGCCGCGACCATGTCACCCATGCGGAAATGGCGATCGGCGACAATGGTCGCGTGACTGGCCTCAGGGTGTCGACCAAGGCCAATTTTGGCGCCTATCTGTCAACCTTCTCCTCTTCGGTGCCGACCTATCTCTACGCGCCGCTGCTGTCGGGGCAGTACGACATTCCGGCGATCTACTGCGAGGTCGAGGGGATTTACACCAATACCGCGCCGGTCGATGCCTATCGCGGTGCCGGACGGCCCGAGGCGACGTTCGTCATCGAGCGGCTGATGGAGATCGCGGCGCGGCAACTGGGGCAGGACCCGGCGGCGTTCCGCAAGAAGAACTTCGTCAAGAAGTTCCCGCATCAGACGCCGGTGATCATGTGTTACGATGCCGGCGACTACAACGCCGCGCTGACCAAGGCGATGGCGCTGGCCGACGTCAAGGGCCTGGGCAAGCGCAAGCGCGAGAGCGCGAAGAAGGGCCTTCTGCGCGGTCTGGGCTATTCGGCCTATATCGAGGCCTGCGGCATCGCGCCGTCGGCGGCGGTCGGCTCGCTCGGGGCCGGCGTCGGCCTGTGGGAATCGGCGGAAGTCCGGGTCAATCCGATCGGGACGGTCGAGGTTCTCACCGGCTCGCACAGCCACGGACAGGGGCATGAAACCACCTTTGCCCAGCTCGTGTCCGAGCGGCTTGGCATCCCGATCGACAACGTGTCGATCGTCCATGGCGATACCGACAAGGTGCAGATGGGCATGGGCACCTATGGGTCCCGGTCCGGCGCCGTCGGCATGAGCGCGATTTCAAAGGCGCTCGACAAGGTCGAGGCCAAGGCCAAGAAGGTCGCGTCCTACGTGCTGGAAGCGTCCGAGGCGGACATTACCTTCAAGGATGGGATGTTCTCGGTGGCCGGCACCGACAAGTCGGTCGATTTCGGGTCGGTTGCCTT
>CALCZO010000137.1 GCA_937903315.1 uncultured Alphaproteobacteria bacterium | reverse complement strand
TCTTCATCATGTTCGGCGACGGCTCGTTCCTGAACGGCCAGTACACCGTGTTCGGCGAGGTCGTGCAGGGCATGGACGTGGTCGACAAGATCAAGAAGGGCGACAGCAACGCCAACGGCAAGGTCGCCAACCCCGACCGCATCATCAAGATGCAGGTTGCCGCCGACGCCCGCATGTAAGTTTCAAGAAACCATCCCAGGCAAGAAACCATTCCAGGACAGACGATCATGACAACCGCTCCCGAAGACACCCTGATTTTCGACACCACCAAGGGCAAGGTGGTGATCGAGATGCGTCCCGATCTCGCCCCCGGCCATGTCGCCCACATCAAGAAGCTGGTGCGTGAGGGCTTCTACGACGGCCTGTCGTTCCACCGCGTCATCGACGGGTTCATGGCGCAGGGCGGCTGCCCGAAGGGCACCGGCACCGGCGGCTCGAGCTATCCGGACCTGAAGGCCGAGTTCAACAGCGCCCCGCATGTCCGCGGCACCTGCTCGATGGCCCGGGCGCAGAACCCGAATTCGGCCAATTCGCAGTTCTTCATCTGCTTTGCCGACGCCCGCTTTCTCGATGGCCAGTACACCGTCTGGGGCAAGGTGATCGAAGGCATGGACAACGTCGACACCTTCGCCCGTGGCGAGCCGGTCCGCACTCCCGACCGGATCAACAAGGCCAGCATCGCCGCCGACGCGGCGTGATGGCTGACGGCCACCCGTCATGGCCGGCCCCGCGCCGGCCATTCACGGTGCCCCTGCCATGACCGACACACTCGCCGACTACGACTTCACCCTGCCGCCGGAGGCGATTGCACTTCATCCGGCCCGCCCGCGCGATTCCGCCAGGCTTCTGACCGTCAACCGCACCGCACCCGGCGCGCTGGACGACCGGATTGTGCGCGATCTGCCGGCGCTGCTCCGGCCCGGCGACGCGCTGGTGTTCAACAACACCCGCGTCATTCCCGCCCGCCTGCGCGGTCTGCGCACCCGTCAGGCCAGCACCATCCATATCGAGGTGATGCTGCACAAGCGGGTTGATGACAGCCGCTGGCTGGCTTTCGCCCGGCCCGGCAAACGCCTCGCTGTCGGCGACCGGATCGCGTTTGGCGAGACCGAAACCGCCTGCCTGCTCTCGGGGCTGGTGGGTGAGGTCATCGAAAAGCGCGACGGCGGCGAAATCCTGCTGGCGTTCGATTTTTCCGGCCCTGCGCTCGACGAGGCGATTGCCCGGCTGGGTGAGATGCCGCTGCCTCCCTATATTGCCGCCGCCCGCCCGGCCGAGGACGGCGACCGCGCCGACTACCAGACCATCTATGCCGAAGCGGACGGCGCTGTTGCGGCCCCGACCGCCGGGCTGCATTTCACGCCCGACCTGTTCGCCCGCCTCGATGCGATGGGAGTCAGCCGTCATTTCGTCACGCTGCACGTCGGGGCAGGGACTTTCCTGCCGGTCAAGGTTGACAACCTCAACGAGCACCGGATGCATGCCGAATGGGGCACGGTCAGCGCTGCGACCGCCGAGGCCCTCAACGTCGCCCGCGCGCGCGGCGGGCGCATCGTCGCGGTCGGCACCACCTCGCTGCGCCTGCTCGAAAGCGCGACCGGTGCGGACAGGGTGATCCGCCCGTTCGCCGGTGATACGGCGATCTTCATCCGCCCCGGCTACGCGTTTCGCGCGATCGATCTGCTGTGGACCAACTTCCACCTGCCAAAATCGACGCTGTTCATGCTGGTCAGCGCCTTTGCCGGTCACGCCACCATGCGCGCCGCCTATGCCCATGCCATTGGCACCGGCTACCGCTTTTATTCCTATGGCGATGCCAGCCTGCTCTGGCCCGAGAACACACCGCCCTCGTCATGACCGGGCTGGCCCCGGTCATCCACGGTTGTGCTGCGCCGGGCAGATCCCAAGACATGGATGCCCCCACAAGGGCGCGCATGACAGGGGGGCGACAGAGCGGCAGGCACCGCCTTTCCTCGCTGCGCCGAAGCGTCTAGAACGCGCGGCATGACAGACGATTTTGCCTTCACTCTCCACGCCACCGACGGCACCGCGCGCACCGGCGCCATCACCATGCCGCGCGGCACCATCCGCACCCCGGTGTTCATGCCGGTCGGCACAGCGGGCACCGTCAAGGGCATGCTGCTCGATCATGTGCGTCAGGCCGGGGCCGATATCATCCTGGGCAACACCTATCACCTGATGCTGCGCCCCGGCGCAGAGCGGGTGGAGGCGCTGGGCGGCCTGCATGAGTTCGCCCGCTGGCCGCAGCCGATCCTGACCGATTCCGGCGGCTTTCAGGTGATGTCTCTGGCAGCCTTGCGCAAGCTTGACGAGGAGGGCGTCACCTTCAAGTCGCACATCGACGGATCGATGCACCGACTGACTCCGGAACGCTCGGTCGATATCCAGCTCAAGCTCGATTCCGACATCATCATGCAGCTTGACGAGTGCATCCGCCTGCCGGCGGAGGACAGGGATGTCGAGCGGGCGATGCAGCTGTCGCTGCGCTGGGCCGCCCGCTGCAAGGAGGCATTCGGCAGGCAGCCGGGCAAGGCGCTGTTCGGCATCGTGCAGGGCGGCACCGTGCCGCATCTGCGCCGCGCCAGCGCCGAGGCACTCGCCGCGCTCGACCTGCCCGGCTATGCGCTGGGCGGGCTGGCGGTGGGCGAGCCGCAGGCCGAGATGCTGGCGACCATCGAGGCGACCGAACCGTTCCTGCCGAAAGACAAGCCGCGCTATCTGATGGGTGTCGGTACGCCCGACGATATCCTCGAAGCGATCGGCCGCGGCATCGACATGTTCGATTGCGTCATGCCGACCCGCGCTGGCCGGCACGGCACCGCCTACACCCGCTTCGGCAAGCTCAACCTCAAGAATGCGCGCCACGCCGACGACCGCCGACCGATGGACGAAGCATCGTCCTGCCCGGCGACGCGCGACTACTCCCGCGCCTACCTCCATCACCTCGTCAAATCGCAGGAGATGCTGGGCGACATCCTGCTGACGTGGAACAACATCGCCTACTATTGCGATCTCGTCGCCGGCGCGCGCGAGGCCATCCGCGCCGGGCGTTATGCCGATTATGTCGCCGGCGTGAAGGACGGCTGGGCGCGCGGCGAGAGCTAGCGATCCAGCCCCGCAAGGTCGCGCAACGCGGCGGCGATCCCCGGTGCGGCGGTGAGGATCGGGTTGCCTTTGGTCAGCGCGTCCGGCGCGGCGAAGAAGTCGTTGATATAGGCCCCGGCCTCGCGGGCGATGACGACGCCGGCCGCCACATCCCAGGCGTTGATGTGCATCTCGACGTAGCCATCCGTCCGGCCGAGCGCGACATGGGCGACGCCCAACGCGCCGGAGGCGCCGCGCTTGACGTTCGCCCCGGCGCAATAGGCCTTGCGCACCAGCGCCAGATATTCATCGAGCGGACGGCGGTTGGACCAGCCGACTTCGAGCGTCGCCCGGTCCATCTCAACGGTGTCGCTGGCCTTCATCGGCTTGCCGTTGAGGAACGCGCCATGCCCCTTGCGGGCGACATAGAGTTCGTCGAGCGCCGGAGCATGGATGATGCCGAGCACCGGCTCGCCCCGGTCGAGATAGCCGATCGAGACGCACCACTGGCGGTCGCCGTGGGCAAAGTTGGCTGTTCCATCAATGGGATCGATGATCCACAACCGGTCGGCCGCTCCGCCGCCCTGTTCCTCGCCCATCACCGCATCGCCCGGAAACAGATCGGCAATCCGCTTGCGGAATTCGGTCTCGACCATGCCGTCGGCGACGGTCAGCCAGTCCTGCGCGCCCTTCATGGTGATACCGAGCGTGTCACGGCTGTTGAAGTATTCCAGCGCCAGCGCACCAAGGTCACGGGCAATCGACTGGGCGGCAGCGAGCCGCAGGGCGAGATCGGTCATGAGAGGAAACGCTCCGGCAGGTCAGACGGAATCAGACTAGCAGGAAACCACCGGATCATGTGAGCCGGCAAAGAAAAAATCCGGTGGTGAGCGGGGAGGGGATCGAACCCTCGACCATCTGATTAAAAGTCAGATGCTCTACCACTGAGCTACCCGCCCGGACCGCAGCGCTACCTGTGCAGCGAAGCCGCTGTTTAGCGGAATACGCGCAAAGGTCAAACCCGTATTGCCCCCGCGCGGCCACGAGGGGCCGGTGCCTGACACGTCGTCAGCGAGACCGGATTCAGCACTGCGAAAAGGCGGCACCTCCGGCACTCCTGACACAAAAAAAGAGCGCCGGAGCGCTCTTTCGCTGTTCGCAAAAAGCCGGGGCTTACGCCGGAATGCGCAGGACCTGACCCGGATAGATCTTGTCCGGATGGGTCAGCATCGGCTTGTTGGCCTCGAAAATCTTGTTGTACTGGTTCGGGTCGCCATACATCTCCTTGGAAATCTTGGAGAGGTTGTCGCCCTTCTTGACCGTGTACATGCGCGATTCCGGAGCAGCCTGCTTCGCGATCAGCGCGGAATCGACCTGCGCCACACCAACGGTATTGCCCAGAGCCAGAATGATCTTCTCGGCATCGGCCTGGCTCATCGCCGCACCGGAAACCGAAACCTTGTCGCCGTCGACGCTGATGTTCAGCCCCTCGGCGTTCAGCCCGTGCTTGGCCACTTCCTTCTTCAGTTCGTCCGCCGTCGCGGCCTTGGCCTCGCTGGCTCCGAACAGCTTTTCACCAACGCTTTTCACAAACGAAAACAATCCCATCACGTCCTCCTCGGGCACCAGCCCATCCGATATCTCGCCTCGCACGGCGCGTGGCATATGCTCTATTTGGTCATTTCAGGCGCCGGTTGCAACTGCGCAATCATGGCGACGAGCGCCCGATCCTGCAAGGCGATCGACTTTTCCCGTGTGGACAGCCAGGCCGCCGCATCGGCAACCGTGACCGAATCCGTGATCTTGGCCTCGGCGACGACATGGTCGCGGTCGATTTCGCCGCGCCGGCGGCGGGGCAGGTGCGGCAGGAGGGCGGTGTGGCGCTCGCGCAGCTTCTCATCGCCATGGACGGCCAGAATCCCGTCCACAACGTCAAAATCGCCATAATGGGCCTGCAGCGCGTTGGCCCGATCGGCAATGGCCGGCGGTTCGCGCTCTTCCGGCGTCCACAGCAGCCCCAGCTTGCGCAGGGCGAGACCGACGCCGACCATCCCGGTCACCCACGACAGCAGGATGGCGAGTAGAAGGCCGAGAATCGTCGGGGACATCCAGGCAAACAGCGATGGCGAGATCAGATAGGTGATGATTCCCGTGACGACGCCAACCGCGACATGCCCCCGGTGGCGGCGCACGATGTCCCGCAACGGCATCGAACCGTCATCGCGCCGCTGCGGCTTCCAGCCGGTATCGCCGCCGAACAGGATCTGGAACACCGCGCCGGACTGGATCATCATCATCACCGGCGCGATCAGTGCCGACATGATGATCTCGAACACGGCGGAGAGGGTCAGCCGGACAACGCCGCCATAGGCCTTCCGCTCGTCCGAGCGCAGGGCGGCAATGATTGTCCCGAACAGCTTGGGCGCCAGCAGGATGCCCATCGTCAGAATGAACAGGTTCAGCGCGCGTTCGGCGTCGAACCGCGGCCAGGCCGGAAACAGCGAGAACTCGCCGGTGAAATATTCCGGCCGGATGAAGGCGGCCTGCAACACCAGCAGGATGCCGACCACAAGCTGCATCAGCCACAACGGCGAGGCGAGATAGCTCATGATGCCGGTCAGGAAATGGTGCCGTGTCGCCCAGCGCAGGCCGGCAGCGCCGACGATCCTCGTGTGCTGCAGGTTGCCCTGGCACCAGCGCCGGTCGCGCGCCGCCAGATCGATCAGCGAGGGCGGGCTTTCCTCATAGGAACCGACCAGCCCCGGCAACATCGTCACCGACCAGCCGGCCCGCCGGATCAGCGCCGCCTCGACGAAATCGTGGCTCATGATATGGCCGCCGAACGGCGGCTTGCCCTTCAGCTCCGGCATCCCGCAATGATCGGCAAAAGCCTTGGTGCGGATGATCGCATTATGGCCCCAATAGTTGCCGTCGCGCCCCATCCACAGCCGCAGCCCCTCGGCGATGATCGGGCCATAGACGCGCGCGGCGAACTGCTGCAACCGCGCGAACAGCGTATTGCGGTTGATGATCAGCGGCAGGGTCTGGATGATGCCGGAATCGGGATCGGCCTCCATCGCGGCGGCCAGCCCGACGATCGTCGTGCTCTCCAGCAGGCTGTCGGCATCGAGCACCAGCATGTGATCGTAGGCACCGCCCAAGCGGGTGACGAAATCGGCGATGTTGCCGGCCTTGCGCCCGGTGTTTTTGGGTCGCCGGCGGTAATAGAGCTTGATATCGGCCGGAAATTTCGAGCGCAGGGCGAAGTAGGCCCGTTCTTCGGCGATCCACGCGTCCGGATCGGTCGTATCGGACACGAAGAAGAAATCGAAATGGCTGCCGAGACCGGTTTCGGAAACGCCTTCGGCCATGGTCTGCATCGCCGCAAACACCCGGCTTGGCGCCTCGTTGTAGATCGGCATGACCACGGCGGTGCGGGTGGTCAACGCTTGCGGCGCGGTCATCGCCGCCGGGCGACGCAGCAGCAGCGAGACGAAGCCGGCGACAGCGCCGGTGAACGCGAGGGCAATCCAGATGAAATTGGCGACGAACAGAACCAGCAACACCCACTGCAACGCCGTCGTGCTGCCGACGTTGATGACGTTGTGCATCTCCCACGCGCCGTAGGCGGTGAGCGCCAGCCCGCCGCCGAACACCCACAGCCGCACCAGAACCGGCGAAGCGGCGGCGGCGGCGTTGACGAGAGGCCGCCGTTCCGCAACCGACCAGCGCGAAAAGCTCTGGACCGGCATGGCGAGGGGATGTTCGTCCGGCATCGCCGGCTGATCGGGCAATCGGTCGGTGCTCAAGGGGTCCACCGGTAAAGCCAGGTCTCACTGACCGGCGCATTCGCAAGGGTCAGCGCCAGACGCAGTTCAATCAGCGTCTCGCTGCCCGGATCAAGATCGAAACTCACACGCAGCGACTTGTCGCCATCGAGCGGCACGATGCGGGTATTGGAAATTCCATTGTTGGACGCCCACAGCGCGGCCTGAAGATCGGCGGGCTTCAGTCCCGCCAGCCGGTCGCCGGCCAGATCGACGATGAACCGCCGCCTGCGCTGTGCTGCCCGGCCGATCCGCGTACCGGTGACCTGCGCGAGATTCGGCCGCTCCGGCGGCGACCAGCACCAATGCTGGCGGTAGGCGAGGTTGACCTCGCCGCCGGCGGGCACCGGGTCCTTCGGCCGCCACAGGGCAATGATGTTGTCATTGACCTCGCTCTCGGACGGGATCTCGACCAGTTGCACGGCGCCCTGCTGCCATTCACCGATCGGCTCGATCCACAGCGAAGGCCGCAGGTCGTAGCGGCCATCGTGGTCATTGTAGGAGGCGAACGCGCGGTCGCGCTGCACCAGCCCGAAGCCGCGCGGGTTGGCCATCGCGAACGAGGACACCTGCAATTGCTTGGGGTTGGTGACGGGGCGCCAGATCCACTCGCCGTTGCCGGCCATCATCTGCAACCCGGACACCTCATGCACGGCGGTCCGCGTGTCGTCGACGCCGCGGCGGTCCGTCCAGCCGAACAGGAAGCTCGCCTGCATGCCGGCGATCCCGAAATTGTCGAGCGCGACGCGGGCGAAAATCGCCGCTTCGGTGTCGACCAGCGTCACCTCACCGATGCGGATGGTGAAGGCGAAGGCGCCGGTCGCGCTCGGAGAATCGACCAGCGCGTGGACGATCACGACATCGTCGTTGCCGGGACGCTCGATCCACAGGGACCGGAAGAACGGAAACTCCTCGCCGCGCTGGTCGGCGGTGCGCAACGACAGGGCGCGGCTGATCGCACCGGCTGTCTGCCCGCGCGCCAGCGAGCGCAGCAGGCTTGCCCCCTGAAATGCGGCGACAAACCGCAACGTCCCATCGTTCCCGCGCAGCATGATCCGCGCGCCGGAAAAGCCGATATCCCCCACAGAACTGGGGGGCGGCGTCAGCTTGCCAAAGTCATACGCTGCCGGCGAATAGCTGACCCGCCGCGCAAGGCCGGCCTCGACGATAGACAGGGTCACCGGCGTCTGGAACACAAAGCCGCGGTGCAGCGGTTCGACAACCAGCGCACCGGCCTCGCCGGCAAACAGCGCGCGCTCGGGCCGCAGACGGATCCCGTTGTAGGTTTCGAAGTTGAGACCGCCAAGCCCGTCAGGCAGCGTGACATTCGGCGCGACAAACGGTTTCCTGGCAAGATCGCGGGCGAATTCGATCAGTCTGGCACGGTCGAACGCGGCACCATCGACTGACGGATCGGCAATCGCGCGGGGTGGCTCGGCCTGTGCAAGCACGGTGCCGGGCGCGGCCATCGCAGCAACCACCCCGATCAGGGCGCTGCGCCGGTCAACGAGAAAACGGAAGGAATCGTCCGCCGTCATGGCGATGGGTCACTTTCTGCGCGGGTACGCCGCACCGTCTCTAATCATATTCGCCAGACGACCGGAAGGGGAGTACGCAACGCCCCGAAGCAATTATTTTGCCGGGCCTGTGTGGCGCGGATGCGGCAGCATCGCCAACATTGCCAACATCGGGCCAGTGGCTATACCTCTCGGGCACATGCAAAGCGTGGCACGAGGGATTCGGCATGGGTAGCAGTACGTTGGCGGTGGTCCTTGCGGCCGGCGAGGGCACGCGGATGAAATCGGCGCGGCCCAAGGTGCTGCACGAGGTGGCGGGGCGCTCGCTGCTGGCCCATGCGCTGGGCGGCGTGCGCGCAGCGGGGCTGACCGGCGCGGCGGTCGTCGTCGGGCCGGGGCATGACACGGTCGCCGCCGAAACCGGACGGGTCCTGCCCGGCGCGCGGACCTTTGTGCAGACCGAGCGGCGCGGCACCGCCCACGCCGTCCTGCAGGCGCGCGAGGCCATTGGCGAGGGCCACGCGGCGGTGGTCGTGCTGTTTGGCGATACGCCGCTGGTCACAGCGGAAACCGTGCGCCGGCTGGCCGATGCCGTGCTCGGCGGGGCCGATATCGGCGCGATGTGCTTCCGCGCCAAGGACCCGACCGGCTATGGCCGGTTCCTGATGCAGGACGGGGCCGTGGCCGCCATCCGTGAACAGAAGGATGCAACCGAGGAGGAGAGGGCGATCACGCTGTGCTCGGGCGGGCTGTTCTCGTTCCGCGGCGACATTGCGCTGAAGGTGCTCGATGCGATCGACTGCAACAACGCCCAGAACGAGTTCTATCTGACCGCCGCGGTCGAGGTTGGCCGCGCGATGGGCCTGCGCACCGTGCCGGTCGAGGTTGCGGAGGAGGAGGCGTTCGGCGTCAACGACCGGGCCCAGCTTGCCGCTGCCGAAGCGGTGGTGCAGGGGCGCCTGCGCCGCGCGGCACTGCTCGCCGGTGTGACGATGCAGGCGCCCGACACGGTCACCCTGTCGATGGATACGGTACTCGGCCGCGATGTGATCATCGAGCCGAATGTCGTGTTCGGCCCCGGCGTCACGGTTGGCGAGGGCGCGGTGATCCATGCCTTCTCGCACCTTGAGGGCGCAAGCGTCGGCCACGGCGCCAGCGTCGGCCCGTTCGCCCGGCTGCGCCCCGGCACCGATCTGGGCGGCAAGGCCAAGGTCGGCAATTTTGTCGAGATCAAGAATGCAGCGGTCGGTGCCGGCGCCAAGATCAGCCATCTGAGCTACATCGGCGATGCTAAGGTGGGGGCCGAGGCCAACATCGGTGCCGGGACCATCACCTGCAATTACGACGGCTACCGCAAGTTCATCACCGACATCGGGGCAGGGGCGTTCATCGGCTCGAATTCCTCACTGGTCGCCCCCGTTACCATCGGCGCAGGGGCCTATGTCGGGTCCGGGTCGGTGGTGACAAAGGATGTCGCGGCGGATGCGCTGGCCGTGGCGCGCGGCCGGCAGTTCGAGAAGGCCGGATGGGCGGTGTCCTTCCGCGCCCGGCCCGAGAATGTCGCCAAGGCGAAGAAATAACATCACGTTTTTTGACACGTCAGGAGCCGACCATGGCTGATCTCTCCGCATTTCCGATCACAA
>CALCZO010000136.1 GCA_937903315.1 uncultured Alphaproteobacteria bacterium | reverse complement strand
TCGCGATGCTCGCCGGCGTGGCTGACGCTGCCCTGATCGATGAGATCATCGATTGAGGCGCGCATTGTCTCGATCGCCGCATCGAGCCGCCGGGCCTCCGTCTCGACATCGTCGGCGACGATGTTGGTGACGATGGCACGCGGCTCATGCAGCACGACATGGCCAAGACCGATGCCGTCGTTGATCGACCGGCCCTCAAGCACGAGATAGCGGCGCAGCGCGATGCCGCCGGAGCCGGGGCGGGCGAGCGCTTCCAGTTCGCCGGTCGCCAGCATTTCCGCCATGACCATGGCGGCGGTCTCGAGCGCCTCGACCTCCTCTTCCGAATAGCTTCGGCTGGCCCGGTTCTGGACCACCAGCACGCCCATGGTATCGCCGGCGCGCAGGATCGGCACGCCGAGGAACGAGGCGTAGATTTCCTCGCCGGTCTCAGGGCGATACGAGAAGGCCGGATGGCTCTGCGCGTCCGACAGCGACAGTGCCCGCGCCTCCTTGGCGATGAGGCCGACCAGACCTTCGCCCGAATGCATGGTGGTCTGATGGACCGCCTCGCGGTTGAGGCCTTCGGTGGCGTAGAGTTCAAGCGCGCCGTCGGCCCTGAGAACATAGACCGAGCAGACCTCGGCCACCATGTTGGCGGCGATCAGCACCACGATACGGTCAAGCCGCTCCTGCGGGCTGACGGGCTCGGCCATCACCTCGCGCAGGCGGCGCAGCAGCACCCGTGGTCCGACACCTCCGCGCACGAGCGTTACGACCTCCCGATCGATTGTCCGGCCCGGAGCCGGCACGACAGCCTTATCGCCCTATAGCGAGCAGCGTGCCAACCGCCAAGGGGAGCGCCATGCAATTGCTGAATTTATGATCAGCGATCCTGTTGAGAGGGCAGTTCATCACCCCAGGCGAGCTTGCGGACGGCGCGGTCGGCCTTGTCGCGCGCCCGAAAGACGTGATCGGCCAGCCCGTCGCCTGAGCACAGCGAGAGGGTCGTGCCGGCCTTGGTGCGCTCGGGCGGGGCGATGATCCGTCCGCTGACGCCGGTACGGGCGGGAATGGCCCGCGCCGCAATCAGGTAGCTGAATTTTTCATCTTCGAACGGCACCTCGCCGCCCTTGAGCAGCCGATGTTCGCGGCTGCGCTGGACGCGGACCGGAAAATGGCACCAATCGGGGTCGGCCATCGGGCAGGCGGCCTGATGCGTGCACGGCGCGAGGATGGTGGCCCCGGCGGCGATCAGCGCCTTGCGGGCCGCCTTGATGCGGGCAAAGCCGGCGCGCGAGCCCGGCTCGACCAGGATCAGCAGCTGACGGGTCAATGCCCAGGCCCGTTCGACCGTCGCGGCGGCAACAGGGTCAGCGAGTTCGACCAGTGCATAGGAGCACAATACCAGATCGGCCGGGGCAGCGGCGGCGGCGGTCATATCGCCGGCCAGCAGACTGGCCGCTGAGCCTGCCGGAACTCCGGTTTCACCCAGGAGTGCCGCCGCAAGGCGCAGGAACAGCGGGCTGTGATCGATCCCGGCGATCGAGCGCAGGGTGGGGAAGGCATCGAGCGCGGCGATCAGCGCCGTTCCCGGACCGCAGCCGATGTCCAGCGCGGTCTGCGGCGCGCATTCTGGACAGGCCTCGACCAGTCGCAGGAGAACATGCCGGGCGGCGGCATAGGTGGCCGGCATCCGCGCCAGCGCATAGGCGGCCACGGCTTCGTCGGTGTCGATGACGGCGGAGGACGCGCCGCCGGCGCGGTAATGGCCCGACACGTCCGCATGCCGCGCCTTCAGGGACGCAATCCGCCGGCCTTCCGCCAGCCGGGCCAGAGCGGCGCGGATGGCAGCGGGCAGATCATGGGTCATTGGAGCCGATCAGGCCGCGTCCAGCCCGTAAAGCTGGTGCAGCGTGCGGACCGCAAGCTCAGTGAATTCCTCGTCAATCAGCACGGAGAACTTGATCTCCGACGTGGTGATGGCGCGGATGTTGATGCCACGTTCGGCCAGCGCCTTGAAGGCCTTGGCCGCCACGCCCGAGTGCGAGCGCATGCCGATGCCGATCGCGGAAATCTTGGCAACGTTCTTGGCGCCCTGCAACGCGCGGAAGCCGATCTCGCCCTTCAGCTTGCCGATAATGTCCATCGCGCGGTCATAGTCGGAGGCCGGCACGGTGAAGGTGATGTCGGTGAACTTGCCGTCTTCCGAGACGTTCTGGACGATCATGTCGACGACGATGTGGCCGGCGGCCAGCGGCTCGAAGATCGAGGCGGCGATGCCCGGACGATCGGCGACACCGCGCAGCGAAATCTGTGCCTCGTCCTTCGAATAGGCGATGCCGGTGATGACCTGCTGTTCCAAGATGTCCTCCTCGCTGCAGATCAGCGTGCCCGGATGAGGCGCCGCAGGATCGTCGAAACTGGAGCGCACATAGGTGCGCACGTTGTGAACCATGGCGAGCTCGACCGAGCGCACCTGCAAGACTTTCGCGCCGAGCGAGGCCATTTCGAGCATTTCCTCGAAGGCGACCTTGTCGAGGCGCCGGGCATTCTTCACGATCCGGGGGTCGGTGGTGTAGACGCCATCGACATCGGTGTAGATGTCGCAGCGGTCGGCCTGAAGTCCGGCGGCAACCGCGACAGCCGAGGTATCCGATCCGCCGCGACCGAGCGTGGCGATGCGGCCCGTCTCCTTGTGAATGCCCTGGAACCCGGAAATGACCGCGACCTCGCCCTTGGCAAAGCCGGCGAGGATGCCCGAACCGTCGACCCCGGCGATGCGGGCCGAACCGTGAGCCGCGTCGGTGTAGAGCGGAATCTGCCAGCCCTGCCACGAGCGGGCCTTGAGGCCCAGCGCCTGCAGCGCGATGGCGAGCAGCCCGGAGGTGACCTGCTCGCCCGAGGCAACCACCGTGTCATATTCGCGCTGGTCGAACAGCGGATCGGTCTCCTTGCACCATGCAACCATCTCGTTGGTCTTGCCCGACATCGCCGAGACGACCACGGCGACATCGTTGCCGGCATCGACCTCGCGCTTGACATGGCGTGCGACGTTCTTGATGCGCTCGACGTTGGCGACCGAGGTGCCGCCGAATTTCATCACGAGGCGGGGCATGGAGATCCGTTGCCGTTGCAGGTTGCAGGTCTTAGGCCGGCGACAAAAAGACCATCCATCACAGATGCCAGCGTCGCCGTGGCGCGCTATAAAGCGCAAAACGCCGTTTGAGAAGTCTCCGCGTGCCCAAACGCGACGATATGTCAGGAACGATCATGATTGAGCGCTCATCTGTCGATGCCGGCGAGGTTGGCCGGTTCGATGCCCTTGCCCGCGAATGGTGGGACGAGGCCGGGCCGATGAAACCCCTGCACAGGATCAATGCCGTGCGGGTGGCCTACCTGCGCGATGTGCTGTGCGGCCATTTCCACCGCGATCCGCGCTCGTTCCAGCCGCTCGCCGGGCTGACCATCCTCGACATCGGCTGCGGCGGCGGTATCCTGTCCGAGCCGCTTGCGCGGATGGGGGCGCGCGTGACCGGGGTCGATCCGGCACCCGGCAACATCGGCGTGGCGCGCGAGCATGCGGCGGCCGAGGGGCTGACGATCACCTACCGGGACGGGCTGGCCGAAGACGTGCTTGCCGAGGGGGCGACCTTCGACGTGGTGCTGGCGATGGAAGTGGTCGAGCATGTGCCCGACGTGGCGGGGTTCGTCGCGGTTGCCGCCGGGCTGGTGCGGCCGGGCGGACTGTTTGCCGGCTCGACGCTGAACCGGACCAAACGGGCGCTGGCGCTGGCCATCGTCGGGGCGGAGTATATCCTGCGCTGGCTGCCGGTCGGCACGCATCGCTGGGAGAAGTTCGTCACGCCGGGTGAATTTGCCGCGGCGCTGCAGTCAGCCGGTCTCGAACCGGGGACGCCGCGGGGCATGGTCTATTCGCCGTTCGGCGATTCCTGGCGCCTGTCGGTCGATACGGCGGTCAACTACTTCATCACCGCAACGCGGCCCTGACGTCAGTTGCGCTCGTCCGGCAGGGCCGGCAGCGGCAGGAAGGGAATGCCTTCCTCGATCATCTCGCGCGCGTCCTCGTTGGTGGCGCGGCCATGGATCAGCCGGGCTTCGCTCTCGCCATAGTGGATCTTGCGGGCTTCCTCGGCGAAACGCGGACCGACATTCTCCGAATTGTCCGTCAGTTGCCGGCGCAGGTCCTCGATCCGGCGGCGCAGCGCCTCGTGTTCGGGGTCGATCAGCGCGACCTGTCCGGCCGGCTCATCGGTCGCCCCGACGGCAAGGTCGGTGCGCGCCACCTTCGGTGCCATCACCTGCTTGGTCACGGCGGTCGAGGCACAGACCGGGCATTCGACCAGCTTGCGCCGTTTCTGGATGTCAAAATCATCCGAGGAGCGGAACCAGCTCTCGAAATCATGGCCGTTGTCGCACAGGAGCGCATAACGGATCATATGGACTGTCAGCCTTTCAACATCGGATCGAGCCCGCCGCGCGAATCGAGCGCGTAGAGATCATCGCAGCCCCCGACATGGCGGCCGCCGATGAAGATCTGCGGCACCGTGGTACGGCCGCCGGCGCGCGCCACCATGCTGGCGAACTCCTCGCGGCTTGCTGCGACATCGATCTCGTCGAAGGCGACCCCCTTGCGCGTCAGCAAGGCCTTGGCGTCGTGGCAATAGGGGCAGTAGCCCTTGGTGTAGATGGTGATTTCAGGATTGGCCATCGCGATTGTCCCTCGTTCGAGCCTTCATATGGGGTTGGCCAGCCCGTCTGCAACCTTGGTGAAGGTGACGACATCGACGCCGCTTGCCCCGGCCCGGCGCAGAACGCGGGCGCAGGCGTTCAGCGTGGCACCGGTGGTGTGCACATCGTCGATCAGAACGAGCCGGCGGCCCTCGATCATCGGTCGCGCGACATCCGGCACCGCGAAGGCGCCCTGCAGGTTGGCGATGCGCTGGTTGCGGGTCAGGCCGATCTGCTGCGGGGTGCGTTTGGTGCGGCGGATCAGGCGGGGCGCCACCGGAATGCCGGACCAGTGGCCAACCTCCTCGGCCAGCGCTTCGGACTGGTTGAAGCGGCGCCAGAGATAGCGCGTCCAGTGCAGCGGGACGGGCACCAGCGCATCGGCACCGGCCAGCACCTCGGCCCCGGCAGCGGCCATCATCCGCCCCATCGGGCGTGCCAGATCAAGCTTGTCTGAGAATTTCAGCCGATGGACGAAGGCGCGGGCATGGCCATCGTGCAGTGCGACGGCGCGGGCCCGATCGAACACCGGCGGTTCGGCAATTGCGGCAGGGGACAGCAGCGGGCCGCCGATATCGATGCCGAAAGGCACGCCGAGGCGTTCGCAATAGGGCCGGGCGATGAAGGGAATCGTCGCCCAGCACGGTCCGCAGAGCGTGCCTGGTTCGGCCGTGCCGCTGCCGCAGCCCGGACAATGGGCCGGATAGACGACATCGAGCATGGTCCGGCCGAACCGCGGCAGCCAGCGCCGCATCCAGCCGGGCGACGCCGCGCCGGTGACGTCGGCGGTGATTTCGCCCGGTGTCTCCATGGCGGCATGCTAGCACGACGGGAGGCGGTGCGGGAGAGGTTGCATCGCGCACGGCCGCCGCCTAAGCCTGAGGCATGAGTGATGTTCCCCAGATCTTCGATCGGGCCCTGCTGCGCCGCAGGATGGAGCGGGCGCTGGCCGAGGGTGCCGAACGCTTCCTGCTCGAGCGCGTCGCCGACGATCTCGATGATCGGCT
>CALCZO010000135.1 GCA_937903315.1 uncultured Alphaproteobacteria bacterium | reverse complement strand
CATTCACGCCCGGTGCACCGGCGAGCGCATCGCCCGGCTGAAGATAGCCGTAGCCCGTCGCCGCGAATGTCGGCCTGATGCCGAAGGTCACGATCCGGCCGGCCGCGGCAGCGGCAACGCCGCGCGCGACATGGGCCAGAAACGCCTGCGTGTCGGGAATGACATGGTCGGCAGAGAGAACGAGTAGCGTCGCGCCCGCTTCGCGCCGCTCGGCCACTCGGGCCGCTGCGGCGATTGCCGCACACGAATCGCGCCGGGCTGGTTCGAGAACGATCTCGGCGTCGATCCCGAGCGCCCGCGCCTGTTCAGCGACCAGGAACCGGTAGTCGTTGCCTGAAACAATGATCGGTCGACCGAACCCCTCGCCGGAAACCCGCGCCAGCGTGTCCTGAAACAGCGAGCGCCCGGAGCCAAACGCGAGGAACTGCTTGGGATAGCTGTCGCGCGAGGCCGGCCACAACCGCGTTCCGGCTCCGCCGCACAGGATCACCGGGATCAGGCGCTGCTGCATCATCTCGTCCGTATCGTTATGCCGGGTCAGATGGTCTGGTTGTAGGGCCCGACCTCGGGATTCTCCCGTAACACGGAATCGACCGCCGTGAACATCGCCCGCATCCGCGCCTCCGAGACCGGACTTTCAATCACCACCACCAGTTCGGGCTTGTTCGAGGAAGCCCGGACCAGCCCCCAGGTGCCATCCTCGGCTGTCACGCGCACACCGTTGACGGTCGAGATGTCGATGACATGCGCGCCGCCGAGCGGCTCCTGATCCGCCATCAGCCCGGCCATCCGCTTCGTGATGCGCTCGATCACATGGTACTTCACCTCGTCGGCGCAGTGCGGCGACATCGTCGGCGTGCCGAAGGTCACGGGCAGGTCGGCATAAAGATCGGCCAGCGACCGCCCCGGTGCCCGGTCGAGCATGTCGAGCACCGCCAGCGCTGTCACCAGCCCGTCGTCATAGCCGCGCCCGATCGGCGGGCCGAAGAAGAAATGGCCGGACTTCTCGAAACCTGCCAGCGCGCCAAGATCGCGCACCCGTCGTTTGATGTAGGAATGGCCGGTCTTGTAGTAGTCGGTCACGGCGCCAAGCCCGGCCAGCACCGGATCGGTGACATAAAGCCCGGTCGACTTGACATCGACTACGAACCGCGACGGGCCATGCACGCGGGAAAGATCGCGCGCCAGCATCACGCCGACCTTATCGGCAAAGATCTCATGGCCGCAGTTGTCGACCACACCACAGCGGTCTCCATCGCCATCGAAGCCGAGCGCGAGATCCGCACCGTGCGCCGCCACCGCATCAGCCATGGCATGCAGCATCGCCATATCCTCAGGATTGGGATTGTAGCGCGGAAAACTGTGGTCAAGCGCGCAATCGAGGCGAACAACCTCGCAGCCGAGCCGTTCCAGCAACCCCGGCGCAAACGCCCCCGCCGTGCCATTGCCGCAGGCGACCACCACCTTCAGTCGCCGCCGGAAAGCCGGGCGATCGGCAAGATCGCTCAGGTATCGTTCGGCAAAGCCGGGATGGGCAACATACGACCCGCCGCCCGGCATCTCGAAATCGCCGCCGAGGACAATATCGCGCAGCGCGGCCATCTCGTCGGGACCAAAGGTGACGGGCCGCTCGATGCCCATCTTGACCCCGGTCCAGCCGTTGTCGTTGTGCGAGGCGGTGACCATGGCAACCGACGGCACATCAAGCGCGAACTGGGCGAAATAGGCCATCGGCGACAGGGCCAGCCCGATGTCATGCACGCGCATGCCTCCCGCCATCAGGCCGTTGATCAACGCGGCCTTGATCGCGCCCGAATAGCTGCGGAAATCGTGGCCGGTGACGATGTCGTTGCCGACGCCGCGACGCCGCGCCAGCGTTGCAATGCCCAGCCCGACCGCCATCACGCCCATCAGGTTCAGTTCGGGCACCTTGGGCGAACCGGGATGACCGAACCACCAGCGCGCGTCATACTCGCGAAAGCCGGTCGGCTTGACCAGAGGCAGCGTCTCGAACGCCGCGCTCATTGGCTGGAGATCGGCACGAGGGGCGGGAAACGACATGGATCAGCCTCCGTCAGGCAACGGCTACGTCGGCCGCGCGCGGCAAGTCCGCGCCACGCCGTGAACAGGTGATCGAGGCTGCCGTGCAAGCGTACCACATCGCGGCCTCCAGCGCAGCGGAATCGAGCCGGGCCAGCCCGTCCTTGGACAAAAGCCCGAGCGCGGACAGCCGCACCAGCAGCGCGGCATGGAACGTGTCGCCCGCCCCCACGGTATCGACCACCGTTACGGCCCGGCCCGGGACGGTAACGCGCTCGCGCGCGGTCAGACCGAGCGCGCCCTCGCTGCCGCGCGTCACCACCACCAGCCCGGCCCCGCGCCCGAGCCAGCCGCGCGCCACCGTTTCGATATCGGCGCCCTCGCCATAGGCCAGGCGGATATCCTCGTCGCTCGCCTTGATGATGTCGGCGAGATCCGCAAAAGCCTCGAATCGCGCCCGCCATTGCCCCATATCCGGCGTCACCGTCGGCCGCACGTTGGGATCGATGCTGATGATCCGCCGCCCGGCCTCGCGCCGGGCCAAGGTCAGATAGGCCGCGCCG
>CALCZO010000134.1 GCA_937903315.1 uncultured Alphaproteobacteria bacterium | reverse complement strand
TCCGTGGCGGCAGACCGTCGCCCGCTGCTGTCCTATGGCGCGCTGGTGCTGGAGCATCTGCTGCGCCAGACGCGCGCCTCCCGCCTGATCATGTCGGCAGCGGGCGTCCGCGAGGGCCTGCTGCACACCTTGCTGCCGGAGGCCGAACAGCGCGCGGACGCACTGCTGGTGGCGGCGGGTGATTTCAACCAGCTGCGCTCGCGCTCGCCGCAGTACACGCGCGAACTGATCGACTGGACCGATGCGCTGTTCGCCACCGGTGATCTTGAGGAGGACGCGGGCGCCCGGCGGCTGCGCATCGCGGCCTGCCTGCTGTCCGATATCTCATGGCGCGCCCATCCCGATTATCGCGGCGAGCAGAGCCTCAACATCATCGCCCATGCGGTGCTGCCGGGCGTCGACCATGCCGGCCGGGTCTATCTGGCGCTCAGCGTCTACTATCGCCACGTCGGCCCGTCGTCGAACGAGGTGCCCCCGCGCATCCGCGAACTGGCGCCGGGCCGGATGATCGAGCACGCGCGCATCCTCGGGGCGGCGATGCGCGTGGCCTATCTCGCCAGCGCGGCGATGCCGGGTGTGCTCGGGCGGATGCCGATCGCCATCGAGGACCGGCGGCTGGTGCTGTCCGTGCCGCAGGCACTGGCCGATCTTGCCAACGACCGGCTGTCCAATCGCCTGCGTCAGCTTGCCAAGCTCGTCGGCCGCGAGCCCGAAGTGCGGTTGGTTGCCTGAACTGCCGGGCGATTTAAGCGCAATTTAACCTTGTTGACGGCTTGCTGGTGCTCTCTTGAGGAGACATCCATGGCCGATATCGAGGTCCGTGCCGCATCCGCGCTGAGCCTGACGTCACTGGGCGGCCTGCTGGTGGCAGGACCGACCTTGCTGACGGTGGCCGGGCTGTGGGCCGTCGCGCTCTATTCGGGGGCGATTCCGACCGATGTCATCGAGGCAATCACGCTCTGGTCGCTGACGGTGGCGATTGCGGCGCTGCTGATCGGCCGTGTCGTGCTGCGCCGCCGTGTCGCGGTGATGGGCGAGATTGCCTATCAGTTGCGCGGTCTCGCCGATGGCCGCACCGGCGTCGAAATCCCCGCGACCGAGCGGATGGACGAACTGGGTGAACTGGCCCGCGCAACGGCCTTCATCCGCGCGCGGCTGATCACGCTGCACAAGAAACTCGACGATGAAGAGCACGAACATGCGGCCCATGGCATGACGTCCGTGCGGCTGGTGCAGTCGCGCTCCGTGCTGAACGAGACGGTGACCGAGACCACCCGGATCAACAGCGGCATCCGCGATCACGTCAGCATCCTGTCCGGCCAGCTTGGCCGCCTGCTCAACGATACGCAGGCCACCCGCGAGACTGCGGCGCAGGGCTCCCTGACCCTGTCCGAACTGGCGGTCGCCGTTGACCAGATTTCGCGGTCTGTCGAGGAAATCAGCATTCAGGCCGGCCAGTCCGGCGAGATGGTGCGGCTTGCCAGCCATGCCGGCGTCGAGGTGACGGCTCAGGTCAGCCAGCTTGCCGAGGCTGTGCGCCGCGTCGACAGTGTCGTTGCCTCGATCCGTGCGATTGCCGAACAGACCAACCTGCTGTCGCTCAATGCCACCATCGAGGCCTCGCGCGCCGGCGATGCGGGCAGGGGCTTTGCCGTCGTTGCCGCCGAAGTCAAAAGCCTTGCCACCGAAACCGCCAAGGCGACGACGGAGATCACCGCACTGGTCCGCTCGATCCAGGACGTGACGGTCTCCGCCGCCCATGCCGCCAGCGGGATCAGCCTTCGTCTTGAGGCGGTCGACGGCGCCAGCCGCGTCATCACCACCGCCATCGGCGACCAGCAGGCAGCCACCCGGGAGATTGCGCGCTCATCGGCCAATGCCGCCCGCCATTGCCAGGACACGTTGCAGAATTTTCAGGCCATCGAGAAGGTCGTGCTGGCTGCCAGCAACACCATGACCCGCCTTGACGACGAATCAGAACGGCTGGCCTCGACGACCGGCCGGCTGGAGACCGAGTTCGAGCGGCTGATGGTCGATCTCACCCGTCCGCGCGGCAGTTCGTCCTATCAGGACGCGGCCTGAACCTCGGCAGCGGCGGGGCGCGGCACGGCCACGACCTGCCCGCGCTCGATTCCGATCGTCATCTCGCCGCGCTTGAGCTGAAGCGCGACAGTCCCGAAAATCTCGCGCCGCCAGCCCTCCATGACCGGCGCGCCGGCCCCATCGGCCCCAGACGCGATGGCCTCGATGTCCTCGCCGGTGGCGATCAGCCGGGCCGCGACGCGGTTCTTCTCCGCCACCGATTGCAGCAGCACTTTCAGCAGTTGTACCAGCGCGCCGTTGCCGTTGCCGTTGCGCGGCTTGTCCAGTTCCGGCAGCGTCTCCGGATCGCGTGCTTTCGCCCGCTCGACCGCCGCAAGAATGTCCGTACCGGTGCGCGAGCGCTCGAATCCCTTGGGAATGGTGCGGAGCCGGGCCAGATCGTCGACGTTCGCCGGCAGTGCCACCGCGATCTCGCCGAGTGCGTCATCCTTGAGGATGCGTCCGCGCGGCACGTCGCGCGCCTGTGCCTCGCGTTCGCGCCAGGCTGCCAGTTCGATCAGCGCGGCGAGTTCCTTCGGCTTGCGCACGCGCGTTTTCAGCCGCTCCCACGCCCGCTCGGGATGCATCTCGTAGGTCGCCGGGTCGGTCAGGATCGCCATTTCCCCGCTCACCCAACCGGATCGCCCGCTGCGCTCCAGCTTGGTGGTCAGCGCGGTGTAGACGGTGCGCAGATGCGTCACATCCGCCGCAGCATAGGCAAGCTGCGCCTCCGACAGCGGCCGCCGCGACCAGTCCGTGAACCGCGATGACTTGTCGATCCGCGCGTTCGCCAGCGCGGCGGCGAGGTTTTCATACGATACCTGATCGCCAAAGCCGCAGACCATGGCTGCCACCTGCGTATCGAACAGCGGGGCGGGAATCAGCCCGCCGCCAACCCAGATGATCTCGACGTCCTGCCGTGCGGCGTGGAACACCTTGGTCACCGCGCCGTTGCCCATCAGCGCATAGAACGGCTCAAGGCTGAGGCCCGGTGCCAGCGGATCGACCAGTGCAACCTCGTCCATGCTGGCCATCTGGATCAGACACAGCTTGGGGTAATAGGTCGTCTCACGCAGGAATTCGGTATCGACGGTGACGAAGGGAAAGCGGGCCAGCCGCTCACAGGCGGCAGCGAGTGCCTCGGTCGTGGTAATCAGCGGCATCAATCGTCCTTCAACTGGCTCCGGGTTGCGCCCGGAAAGGCGGATACGCCCCGCATCCGCGCGATTTCCCCTAACGGCTCCCTGCCATATTGTCACGCGGTTTTGACCGTGAAAATCGCAGAAAACCTGCGATAAATCGCGGCAGACCCCCGTGCTGTCCTTGTCCCGGCACGACAGGCATGGTCCAACCTCCGGCACGAAATGTCCCGAGGGGTCCCCGCCATGCGTCGTGCCGTCCTTGCCGCCCTCCTTGCTACGACTCCGGCAGTCGCTGACGCCCAGGCCCAGCATCATGGCGCGCCGCCCGCTGCTGCATCAGTGGCCGGCGATGCCGCCACCGCGCCGCAGGGGGTGTTCTCGGTCATGACCTACGGCGCCTTCCGCAATTTCATGCAGAAGCAGGATTTCCGCCCCACCGTCAGCCTCGGCGCGGCCAGAGCCACAGGCGCGACCGAAGCGGTCGGCGCGCTTTCAAACCTGCGCGGCGAGATCACCATGATCGACGGGCGCTATGTCCTGACCTACGGCGGCGGCTGCAAGGGCACCTGTCCAGCCCCCCATGCGGAGGAAGCGGCGCTGCTCGGCACCGGCAGGGTCACCGAATGGGCGTCCCCGGTCACATTGCCGGAGGCCTACGCCGGCAAGGCGCTCGACGATTTCATCATCGCGACCGCCAGGGCCGCCGGCGTCGACATGGCCAGGCCGTTCCCGATCCGCATGAAAGGCACGCTGACCGGTGTCGCCATGCATGTCATCGAAGCGCCGATGCCGGGGTTCACTGGTCACGGCTCGAAAGTCCACATGGCAAAACAGGACGAGGTCAGGCACGACACCCTGCCGGGCCTTGTCGTCGGGTTCTATGTGCCCTCAAGCCTGCACGGAACACTGAGCCATCCGGGCGAACCGTTCCACTACCACTGGCTCGACGAGGCGCGCACCCGCACGGCCCATCTCGACGCCTTTGGCATGGCCAAGGGCGCGGA
>CALCZO010000133.1 GCA_937903315.1 uncultured Alphaproteobacteria bacterium | reverse complement strand
GGCATACAGCCCGCCCGCCAGCCCGGCGATGGCCGAGCCGATGCCGAACACCGCGACCTTCACCCAGATGGCGTTGCGGCCGAGCATCGAGAAGGCCAGTTCGTCATCACGCATCGCCGCCATCATCCGCCCGTAAGGGCCGTGCGCCAGCCAGCGCACGAACAGGACGGTCAGCGCCGCCACTGCCAGCACCAGCAGCGTGTAGCCGCCGCGGCCGAACTCGGCGACGAGGAACGGCGGGATGTTGGTCAGCCCGCCGGCCCCGCCGATCGAATGGATGTGCTTGGCGAGTTCGATCAGTCCCAGCTGGAAGCCGATCGAGGCGATCAGCAGGTAATCGCCCGACACGCGCAGCGAGGGCAGGGCGACCAGCACCGACGCGATCAGCGCCGCTCCGGCTCCGGCCAGCATCGACAGCGGCACCGGCCAGCCGGCATCTTTCGCCAGCACCGCCGAGACATAGGCTCCGATGGCGTAGAAGATCGGATGGGCGATCGAGATCAGCCCGCAATGGCCGATCACGAGATCGAAGCTGGCGGCCAGAATGACGAACAGGCCGATGAGGATCAGGATGGTGTAGAGATAATCCATGGCTTCACCCCGCCGTTCCGGCATTGGCGGCGGGTGCCGCCTTCATCTTTTTCAGCGCCTTGCGGCTGTCGGGCAGATGGAAACCCGAGGGGAACAGCACGATGGCGAAGAACAGGAACGCATAGAGCAGGAACCCCTGCCACGCCGAGGGGATGAACAGGATCGACGCGTTCTGCACCACACCAAGCACCACGGCGGCGATGGCCGCGCCCCAGATGTTGCCGATCCCGCCCAGAATGGTTGCGGCGACGGCAAACAGCATCAGTTCGGTCGCCGCCGCCGGCTGCACCTGCGCCCGCGTGCCGTACATGAACATGCCGATGCCGCAGATCGCACCGGCGATCAGCATGGTGACCATCAGCACCCGGTCCTTGCGGATGCCGTAGAGCTCGGCGAGCGAACTGTTGTCGGCCACCGCAATCATGAACTGGCCGTAGCGCGAGAACCTGAGAAAGGCCCACAGCGCGGCGAGCACAGCCAGCGCCGCCCCCATCGCCGGCAGGTCCCATGCCGAGACGGCGACATTGGCGATGATGGAGACCGGCCAGAACATCGATTCGAACACCGTCGTCGGCCAGGTGCCGAACACCAGCGTCATCGCATAGGTGATGAACTGCGAGGCGATGAGCGTGAAGATGAACACGAACATCGGCGAGGCCTTGCGCTCGCGCAAGGTGCGGAAGCCGACCCGCTCCAGCACGAAGGCGGCCGCCATGCCGCCGAGGACCGCGGCGATCAGCCCGGCCCAGCCCGGGAGCCCGAGAAACCGCACCGTGACGTAGGCCGCATAGAACCCGGCCGTCATCATGCCGGCCTGCGCGAAGTTGAAGACCTTGTTGACCTTCAGCACCAGCGCGAAGGACAGCGCGAACAGCACGAACGACGAGGAGGTCGCCAGCGACGTCCACAGGATCTGGCTGATGACGGTCAGGTTGAACATGCGTCAGGCTGCCTTTCGCCGTGACAGGGAAGGGGACAGGCCAGCGCGGCCCGCCCCCGTGCGCCTTACTTGTTGACGACAGCCTTGCTGGTCCATTTGCCGCCCTTCACCTCGACGAGGTAGACCGGCTTGTTGACGGTATGATCGTCCGAGAACTCGACCTTGCCGGTCAGCGGCAGGTCGAACGACTTGATCGCCAGCATCTCCTTGCGGAAATTCTCGCCGGTCGCCGGGACGCCCTTCTTGTCGAGCGAGGAAAACACCGCAGCGACGAGATAGGGCGTGTCATGCAGATACTGGGTGTAGGGCAGGCCGTTCGGCGGGCGGCCGACCTCCTTCTGCCAGCGCGCGACGTATTCGGCCACCGCCGGCAGATCGCCGACACCGGGCGCCAGCGAGGTCGCGATCACGCCTTCGGCTGCCGCGCCGAGCTGTTCGATCAGCTTGGGATTGTAGACGCCGGAATACGACGTGATCGGCACCGTGATGCCGAGCTGGCGCGCCTGCGCGATCACCTGCGGCGATTCGGCGACAAGGCCCTGAAGATGGATGATCTCGGGGTTCGAGGCGCGGATCTTCAACAGCGGTCCGGTGAAATCGGTCGCCTTCTGGTCATAGGATTCGTAGGCGACGACCTGCCCGCCGGCCTTGGTGAAGGTGTCGCGGTAGACCACCGCCGAGCCGATGCCCGTCTCGTTGTTGACGAACAGCACGGCCGCCTTCTTCTTGCCCATGTCCTTGGCCGAATACTGCGCCACGGCGCGGATATCGACATCGGCGAGCGGGAAGGTGGTGTAGACGTAGTCGCCGAGCTTGGAGATGTCCGGCGCGTTGGCGCCCACCGACAGTTCGACGACCTTGTTGTCGTTGGCGATCGGCGCGACGGCTTTCACCACGCCCGACCATGCGGTGACGAAAGCCGGAACCTTGTCGACGTTGATCAGCCGGTTGACCGCCTGGATGCCGACCTGCGGATCGGCCTGGGTGTCGAGCACGACCATTTCGAGCTTCTTGCCGTTGACGCCGCCCTTGGCGTTGATCGCGTCCACCGCCCATTGGGCGGCCTTGACCTGATCGTTGCCGTAGAGCGCCTGTCCGCCGGTGAGCGGCATGGCGAGGCCGAATTTGTAGGACGCCTGCTGGGCGAGGACGAGGCCGGACGTGCCGGCGAGCAGGGCGGTGGCAAGCGCGGCGGTCAGGCCCGCGCGTCGGCTGAGGGGCAGTCCGGTCATGGGTGCGTCTCCCGTTGGATGGTTCATGACATGGGTTTGAGGGCACTGAGGGCAGTCAGAACGTCGTCGGTCGGCATCACGTCGGCATATTTCTCCGACATGTCGAACAGGTTGACCGCGTGCGACACCGTCGAGCGGTCGAACACCGCATCCTCTGGCACCAGAACGCGGAAATTGTAGGCAAAGCCGTCCACCACGGTGCCGCGGACGCAGCCGGAGGTGGAGCATCCGGTGACCACCAGCGTATCGGCACCGGTGTTGATCAGGTAGCTCGCAAGCGGCGTGCCGAAGAACGCGCTCGGGTGCTTCTTGGGGACGAGAATGTCTTTTTCGCCCGGCGCGATCGCCTCGACGAATTCGTAGCCCTTGGCCGCAACGCCCATGATCGCCGGCACCTTGTCCGACAGGCGGCCCGCATCGAACCCCTGCTTGGGCGAGACGTAGGGATAAAGCACCGGCCAGCCATTGGCCCGGAACACGGCCAGCAGCCGCGCGATGTTGTCGACCGCATCCCAGCCGACTGCGCCGCACGAGGTCGGGAACTCCTTGATCGCCTCCCAGAACGGGCGGCGCTCGGTGCCGACAGTGCGGTACTGCACATCGATGATCAGCAGCGCCGGGCGCTGGCCGATGCCGGTCGGCCGGCCGAATCCGGCGGCCCGATAGGCGCGCTTTTCCTCATCGGAAATGAGGTGATCCCATGGCCTCGGACGCTGCGCGGCGCTCATCGATTGTCCTCCACCTTGTACTTGGCATCGAGCGCATCCCAGTGCGGCTTTGCGACCGAACGCTGGCGCTCGGTGAAACTGGCGAGCCGTCCGGCGACGGAGTCGAGCGAGCCGGTCTCGCGCAGGGCCGCCAGCACGTCGTAGGCGGATCTGAGCGCTGCCTGCAGCACGGCATTGGCATAGAGCACGCCGCCGAACCCCATCGCTCTCAGCCGCTCGCGGCCCGGATCCGGCGTCTTGCCGCCGAACACGATGTTGGCGATCTGCGGCACCGCCAGTTCCCCGGCGATCCGCACCATCTCCGCCTCGTCCAGCGGCGCCTCGACGAAGGTGACATCCGCTCCGGCTTCAATGAACGCCTGCGCCCGGTCGAGCGCGGCATCAAGCCCGAGAACCGCGCGTGCATCGGTGCGGGCGATGATCTGCAGGTCGCCATCGCGCCGCGCATCGACCGCCGCCTTGATCTTGGCCACCATGTCGGCGAGCGGCACCACGTCCTTGCCGTCGAAATGGCCGCATTTCTTGGGGAAGACCTGATCCTCGATCTGCAAGCCCGCCGCGCCGGCCCGCTCCAGCACGCGCATCGTGCGCCGCATGTTGAGCGCGTTGCCAAAGCCCGTATCGGCATCGACCATCAGCGGCAGGTCGACCGCGTCCGCAATCCGCGCCACGGTATCGGCGATTTCGGTCAGCGTTGTCAGGCCGATGTCGGGCGCGCCAAGCTGCATGTTGGCAATGCCTGCCCCGGTGACGTAGCAGGCCTCGAACCCCTGCTCCTCGATGACGCGGGCGAACATCGCGTTGGCCGCGCCCGGCAGCGTCAGCGCCCGGCGTTCGGCAAGCAGGGATTTCAGCCGGGTCGTGGCGCGCATCAGGCAAGTCCCGTAAAAGCGTTCTGGATGTTGGCCCACGACGAACGGATGTGATGGCGCATCGCCGCTTCCGCCGCATCGCCATCGCGGCGTTTGAGCGCGGCGACGACCGCCTGATGCTCGACCAGCGCTTCGTGCGCCCGGCCCGGCCGCGCGCTCGAGCGGTAGCGATAGACGCGCATCACGTCGTAGAGATCGCCCGAGAGCGTGCGCAGCAGGCGCGGATTATGGCTGGCCGCCGCGATCGAGAGATGAAAATCCTGATCGCCGCCGGGCTGGTAATAGGCGTGGCCCGATGCGACATCCGGCCGCGAGGCGTGATGGTTGAGCTTGGTTTCAAGCGCGGCGAGTTCCTCGTCGGTCATCCGCGCGGCGGCAAGACGGCAGGCCATGCCTTCCAGCCCCTCGCGGATCTCGAACAGGCCCTGAAGATCGCCAAGCGTCAGATCGACGACGCGGGCGCCATAATGGGCGGCGCGCGTGACCAGTCCCTTGGCTTCGAGCCGGAAGATCGCCTCGCGCGCCGGGCCACGGCTGACGCCGAACCGCTCGGCGATCTCGTTCTCGCTGATCGCGCTGCCGGGTTCGATGTCGCCCATGACAATGGCTTCCACGACCCGGTCATAGACCTGATCGGCAAGCGTCAGACGGGACACCATGGGCGCTCTCATACAGTCAACTGTATACAGTCTTCCTCCGTCGTCAACTGCGTGTTAAGGGTTGGTCATCGAGGTCGCGGCAAGGGTGCGGGGACGGATGCAGACAACGCTGAAAGCGCGGCTGGCTGAGAGGCCGATCCTGCTGGCGCCGGGGGTTTACGATCCGCTGACGGCGCTGATCGCGGCACAGGCCGGGGCCGAGGCGCTGTATCTGTCGGGCGCCGGCATTGCCTACACGCGGCTGGGCCGGCCCGATATCGGGCTGGTCAGCGCCAGCGAGGTGGCTGACACGATCGCGCTGGTGCGCGACCGGGTGGTCCTGCCGCTGATCGTCGACGCCGACAACGGCTATGGCAACGCGCTGAACATGCAGCGGACGATGCGCCTGTTCGAGCGGTCGGGCGCGACCGCCCTCCAGATCGAGGACCAGAGCTATCCCAAGCGCTGCGGTCATCTCAGCGAGAAGCGGCTGATCGGCAAGGCCGAGATGGTCGGCAAGGTCCGGGCGGCGGTCGATGCCCGCGCCAGCGCCGAGACGCTGGTGATTGCCCGCACCGATGCGATTGCCGTCGAAGGGCTGGAGGCCGCGCTCGACCGGGCGGCGGCCTATGCCGAAGCCGGAGCGGATGCGCTGTTCGTCGAGGCGCCGCGCTCGCGGGCGGAGATGGCGGCCGTGGTCTCGACCCTTGGCCCGCTTGCGCCGCTGATGGCCAACATGGTCGAGGGAGGGGTGACGCCGCTGGCCGGCACCGCCGAGCTTGAGGCGATGGGGTTCGCGCTGGTGATCTTCCCCGGCGGCATCGTGCGCGCGCTGGCGCGGACGGCCGAGGCGTTTTATGCCACGCTGCTGCGTGATGGCACGACCGCCGCGTTCCAGCCTCAGATGTATTCGTTCGACGCGCTCAACGACGTGATCGGCACGCCCGGTCTTGTCGCGCTCGGCAAGACCTACGAGACGGACCCGACCGCATGACCGCCCTTGCCACTGCTCCGGGGCTTGATCCCGTCACCTTCTCGATCCTGACCGGCCGGCTGGAACAGATCGCCGACGAGATGGACGCGACGCTCTACCGCTCGGCCTTCAACCCGATCATCGCCGAAGCGCGCGATGCCTGCCACGGCCTCTACCATGCGACGACCGGGGCGACGCTGGTGCAGGGCACGCGCGGCCTGCCGATCTTCGTTGGCGCGATGGCCTTTGCGGTCAAAGCCGTGATCGACAAGTTCGGCGCGTCGGACGATCTCCAGCCCGGCGATACGTTCATTTTCAACGATCCCTATGCCGGCGGCACCCATCTCAACGATTTCCGCCTTGTCCGCCCGCTGGTGCGGCAGGGCCGGGTGTTTGCCTGGCTGGCCTCGGTCGGCCACTGGCTCGACATCGGCGGCAATGTGCCGGGCGGCTACAATCCGCAGGCAACCGAGTGCTTTCAGGAAGGCGTGCTGATTCCCCCCGTGCGGCTCTATCGCGCCGGCGTGCTGCAACAGGATATCGTCGATATCCTCCAGGCCAACACCCGCGTGCCGCGCTCCAATTGGGGCGATCTCAACGGCCAGCTCAACGCGCTCGATCTCGGCGAACGGCGGTTTCAGGCGCTGATCGATGAATATGGCGACGGGGTCGTGAGCGGTGCGCTCGAGGCCGCCTCCGCCCGCGCCGAGGCGCTGATGCGCGCCGCCATCCGCGCGCTGCCCGACGGGCGCTACAGCTTCGAGGATTGTCTCGACAACGACGGCATTGTCGACGAGCGGCTGATCATCGCACTCGACATGACCATCGACGGCGACACCATGGTGCTCGATTTCGCGCGCTCCTCGCCCCCGTGCAAGGGGCCGGTCAACATCGCCCGCTCGACGGCGGTCGCCTGTTGCTACGTCGCACTCAAGCATGTCTTCACCGAGGTGCCGGCCAACGCCGGTTGCCTCACCCCGATCCGGTTCGAGATTCCGGAGACGACTTTCCTCGGTGTCGGCGCCCCGCGCCCGGTCGCGGGCTATACCGAGACGATCCTGAGGATGATCGGCGTCGTCTTCGGCGCGCTGGCCAAAGCCGATCCGTCACGCGCCACGGCGGCACCGTTCGGCACCATCAATGCGCTGTCGGTGGCCGGGCATCGCCCGACCGGCGACCGCTGGGTGATGTTCTCGTTCTTCGGCGGCGGGCTCGGCGGCAATCCGCTGTCCGATGGTCTCAACCACGCCAACAACCCGATCTCCACCGCGACGATTCCGCCTGCCGAGGTGCTGGAAGCCTCCTATCCGGTGATGTTCACGCAATGGGCGCTGCGGCCCGACAGCGCCGGGCCGGGCCGCCATCGCGGCGGGCTGGGGGCGATCTATGAACTTGAGGTGCTCGATCCGGGCGGGGCCGATGTCTCGCTGCTCGGCGAGCGCGGCCGCTACGCGCCGTTCGGCGTCGCCGGCGGCGGCGAGAGCGCGCTGAACCGGTTTTCGTGGCAGACGGCGACAGGCTGGGCCGAACCGCCGATGGCCTCCAAGATCACCGGCGTGCGGCTGGCATCGGGCGCGCGGCTCAGGCTGGAAACGCCGGGCGGCGGCGGCTGGGGCGACCCATCGGAGCGCGATCCGGCACGCGTCGCTGCCGATGTCGCCAGCGGCCTCGTCAGCCGCGAGGCCGCGCGCGACCGCTACCGGACGGCGCTGGACCCGGACGGCGGCGTCGATGTGGCCGCGACCGCAGCCCTGCGCGGGGAGGGGCGGCCATGAGCGACGCCGTCAAGACCCTGTCCGGGCCCATCGTCGGCGTCGATGTCGGCGGGACCTTCACCGATCTGGCGCTGTTCGATCCGGCCACCGGCGCGTTCCGCACGGCGAAAGTCCCGTCCAACCGGGGCGACGAGGCGGTCGGCTTCATCGCCGGGCTGCAACGGCTCGGCCCGGTCGCCGCGCTCGGCGCGATCGTCCACGGCACCACGGTCGGCACCAATGCGCTGCTCGAACGCAAGGGCGCGCGGATCGGCCTGATCACCACGCCCGGCTTCCGTGACTGTCTGGAAATGCGCCGCCGCGACCGCCCGAACACCTGGGGCCTGTGGGGCGATTTCGAGCCGGTGACGCCGCGCCAGATGCGGCTGGAGGTGCCTGAGCGGACGCTGGCCGACGGGACGATCCGCGTGGCCGTCGATGTCGCCGCGGTTCAGGACGCGGCGCGCACGCTGCTGGCGATGGGGGCCGAGGCGCTCGCCATCGTCTTCATCAACGCCTATGCCAATCCGGCCAACGAGGAAGCGGCGCTCGCCGCAGCCCGCGCGGTCTGGCCGAACCCGCATGTCGGCTGCTCGTCGCGGCTTCTGCCCGAATTCCGCGAATTCGAGCGGACATCGACCGTCGCGCTCAACGCCTACCTCCAGCCGGTGGTGGCGAGCTATCTCTCCAAGCTGGAACAGGCGCTGGCGGGCGAGGATTTCGCCGGGTCGTTCCACATCGTCCAGTCCAACGGCGGCATCATGTCGGTGGCCGGCGCGCGGACCTATCCGGTCCGCACCGCGCTGTCCGGCCCGGCAGCGGGCGTGATCGCGGCGGCGGCGATCGGACGCGCGGCGGGGTTCGACGATCTTGTCACCGCCGATCTCGGGGGCACGTCGTTCGATGTCTCGGTGGTGGCCGGCGGCACGGCGGCGCTGGCGGCGCAGACAACCATCGATTTCGGCCTCGTGGTCCGCACGCCGATGATCGAGATCACCACCATCGGCGCCGGCGGCGGCTCGATTGCCCGCGTCGATGCCGGCGGGCTGATCGCGGTCGGGCCGGAAAGCGCCGGCTCGCGCCCCGGCCCGGTCGCCTATGGGCAGGGCAACACGCGGCCGACGCTGACCGACGCCAACATCGTGCTCGGCCGCATCAACGCCGGGCGGCCGATCGGCGGCACGCTGGCCCGCCTCGATGTCGCAGCCGCGCGCGCGGCGATTGCCACCCATGTCGGCACCCCGCTCGGGCTCGGGCCGGAAGCGGCGGCGGAAGCCATCGTCCGGGTGGCAAATGCGAAAATGGCCGGCGCGATCCGCCTTGTCTCGATCGAGCGCGGTCATGATCCGGCCCGGTTCACGGCGGTGCCGTTCGGCGGCGGCGGCGCGCTGCATGTCGGCGCGCTGATCCGCGAGGTCGGGCTGAAGGCAGCGCTGGTGCCGCGCTATCCGGGCATCACCTCGGCGCTCGGCTGCATCATCGCCGATGTCCGCCATGATCAGGTCGCCACCCTCAACCGGATGCTTGACGGGCTCGACGCCGCCGCGCTCGATGCGCGCATGGTCGCGGCAGGCGGTGAAGCGCGCGCCGTGGTCGCCGGCTCGGGCCTTGCGATGGACCGCATCGATGTCGCCTACGAACTCGACATGCACTACGCCGGCCAGACCCACACGGTTCCTGTACCGCTGCCGGTGACGCTGGCGGGTGGCACGACCGGCATCAGCGAAGCCATAGTCCGCGCGGCATTCGAGTCTGCCTATGCCGCCGCCTTCTCGCGGCTGCTGCCGGGCATCCCGGTCCGCATCGTCAACCTGCGCACGGCTGCGATAGGCCGCCGCCCGCCGTTCGATCTTGGCGCGCTCGCGCCCGATCCGGCCGCCACGATGGCAGCGGCGGCGCGCGGCACCCGCCCGGTCTGGTTCGACGGCGCGTGGCACGAGGCGACGATCTGGGACCGGCTCGCCCTGCCGGTTGACGCTATGGTCGCCGGCCCGGCGATTCTCGAACAGGCGGACGCCACCATCGTGATCGATCCGGGCCTTGCCGGTCGGGTCGATGCCTTCGGCAATCTCATCGTGGAGCGGCAGGCATGAGCGACTGGTCAGCGACAGCGCTGCTGCTGTGCGATCTGCAGAACGATTTTCTCCATCCCGATGGTGCCTATGGCCGCGCCGGCCAGTCAGCCCCCGAGATCGCGGCGCTGCCGGCGCGCCTGCGTCCGCTGATGGATGCGCTGCGGGCCGCCGGCGGCGTGGTGATCGCCACGCAGTTCACGCTGGTTCCGGGCCGGGGTGGCGAGCCGATGATCGCGCCGCATCTCAAATCCCTGCGGCCGTTTCTGGCACGCGGCGATTTCGCGCCCGGCTCGTGGGGCAATGCGACGGTCGATGCGCTTCAGCCGGTCGATATCGCGGTCGAGAAAGTCGCCTATTCGGCGTTCTACATGAGCCGGCTCGAATGGGTCATCCGCAAGCTTGGAGTCACGCGCCTGCTCGTCGCCGGCATTGTCACCAACGGCGGCGTCGCCTCGACCTTCCGTGACGCGCATGTGCGAGAACTCGATGCGATCCTGCTGGAGGACGGCTGCGCCGCCTTCACGCCCGCGACGCACCGGACGGCGGTCGATGCGCTGCGCCCGGTTGGCCGCGTGGCGAGCATCGCGGAGATGATGGCGGAGATCGGCCTGCCATGACCGCGCCGCGCACGCTGTTCGACAAGCTGTGGGATGCGCATGTCATCGTCACGCGCGAGGACGGCGAGGCGCTGCTCTGGGTTGACCGGCACTTCGTGCACGAAGGCTCGCATCATGCCTTCCGGATGCTCGATTCGAAGGGGCGGCCCGTTGTCGAGCCGGACCTGACCTTCGGCATCGCCGATCACTATGTGCCGACGCGCGGCCGCCCGGCCATCGCCGATCCCGAGATCGCCGGCATGGTGGCGCGTCTTGGCGCCAACACCGCACGCCATGGTGTCCGCCTGTTCGGGCTTGAACACGCCGGGCAGGGCATCGTCCATGTCGTCGGGCCGGAGCAGGGGCTGACCCTGCCGGGCCTGCTGATCGTCTGCGGCGACAGCCACACCTCGACCCACGGTGCCTTCGGCGCGTTTGCCTTCGGCATCGGGGCGTCGGAGGTTGCGCATGTGCTGATGACCCAGACGCTGTGGCAGAGAAAGCCGAAGCGGATGCGGATCGAGGTGACTGGCAGGCTTGGCCCGCATGTCTCGGCCAAGGATCTGGCGCTGGCGGTCATCGCGGCCATTGGCGCAGATGGCGCGCGCGGTCATGCGCTCGAATATGCCGGCCCGACGGTTGCCGCGCTGTCGATGGAGGGGCGGCTGACCCTGTGCAACATGGCCATCGAGGCCGGCGCGCGCTGTGCGGTGATCGCCCCGGACGAGACGACGTTTGCCTACCTCGCCGGCCGGCCGTTCGCGCCGCAGGGCGCGGCTTGGGAGGCAGCGCTGACCGACTGGCACGGATTGGTCAGTGACCCCGATGCGGTCTACGACCGCTCCCTGACAGTCGACGGCGACACCATCGCGCCGTTTGTCACCTGGGGCACCAGCCCGGAGGAGGCTGGGCCGGTGACAGGACATGTCCCGGTCGATGCGGATGCGGCGACACTCGCCTACATGGGGCTTTCCGCCGGCATGCCGCTGGCTGCCATCGCCATCGATCAGGTGTTCATCGGCTCATGCACCAACGCCCGGATCGAGGATCTGCGCGCCGCCGCCGCCGTGCTGAGGGGCCGCCGCGCCGTGGTGCCGGGGCTGGTTTCGCCCGGTTCCAGCCTC
>CALCZO010000132.1 GCA_937903315.1 uncultured Alphaproteobacteria bacterium | reverse complement strand
TCGCCTGCCGCATCCCGGTCAGCGAGACGCGCGCCTTTCCCGACAAGGGGCTGACGCGGCTGATCCTGCGCCTGTCCATCGTCACCGAAGTCGCCTGACGGTTTTCCCGATTTTCCAACGACAAGGACATTTCCATGGCTGCCCAGAAAGGCAAGGACCTCCTCCTCAAGCTCGATGACGGCACCGGCACGTTCATCACCGTGGCGGGGCTGCGCACCCGGCGCTTCACCCTCAACACCGAGGCGGTGGACATCACCCACGCCGAATCCGCTGGCCGCTGGCGCGAACTGCTTGCCGGCGCCGGGGTCAGGCGCGCGGCGATCAGCGGGGCCGGGGTGTTCAAGGATGCCGCTTCGGACACCGTGATGCGGCAGGTGTTCTTCGATGGCCAGATCCGAGCCTGGCAGGTGTTCATCCCCGATTTCGGCCTGATCCAGGGGCTGTTCCAGATCGCCAGCCTCGATTATCGCGCGGACCACGCGGCCGAGGTGACGTTCGATCTCGCGCTCGAAAGCGCGGGCGAACTGACCTTCACCACCCTGTGAGGCCGGCCATGGCCAATCACCATCGCGGCAGCGTCGATCTCGATCTGCCTTCCGGCCGGCTGACCCTGTGCCTGACGTTCGGCGCGCTGGCCGAAATCGAGACGGCGCTGGGCGCCGGCGATCTCGTCGCTCTCGGCGAACGGTTGCAGACCAGCCGGCTGTCCGCGCGCGACATCATCGTCATTCTCGGTGCCGCCGTGCGCGGCGGCGGGCAGGATCTGACCGACCGGGCGCTGGCCGAGCGCATGAGCGCTGCCGATGCTCCGGCGGCTGTCGCCGCGATCGGCCAGCTGTTCGCCGCCACCTTTGGTGATGGGTCATGAGCGCGCGGCCGTTTCCCTGGGCCGAGGCCATGGGCTTTGCCTTTGCCGTGCTGAAGCTGTCGCCTGCGGCCTTCTGGGCGATGACCCCGCGCGAACTGGCCGCGGCGATCCGTCACGGCCGCGCGGATCGCGGGCCGGCCCTGCATGCCGATGCGCTTTCCGCGCTGATGCACGCCTTCCCTGACACGACGCCCCAGCCACGGACCTGACCCATGGACCCCATCGATTTTTCCGGCCAGAACGCCGCGCTTGACGATACGCGCGCGCGCCTCAACGACCTCAACGGCCTTGCCGAGCATTTTGGCGCGACGATGACGCGCTCGTTCGCCAGCGGCATCGCCAAGGGCAAGAGCCTTGACGATGTCCTGCGCTCGGTCGGGCAGAAATTCATCGATATCGGGTTGAAAGCCGGAGTCCAGCCGCTGGAAGGGCTGATTTCGTCCGGTCTCGGCAGCCTGACGCGCGGCCTGACGGGCGCGTTTTCCAGCTTTGGCGGGGCGGCTGCCGGCGCACCGGTCATGCCGTTTGCCGATGGCGGGGTGATTGCGACACCGTCGTATTTTCCGCTCGGCCGCGGCGTCGGCCTTGCGGGCGAGGCGGGGCCGGAAGCAATTCTGCCATTGTCGCGCGGGTCCGACGGGCGGCTTGGCGTCGCGGCGTCGGGGGCGGCGTCGGCACCGGTCTATGTCACCATCCAGACCGCGGATGCAGACAGTTTTGCCCGCTCCGAAGCCCAGGTCAGCGCCGCATTGGCACGGGCGGTGGCGCGCGGGCGGCGCGCCACCTGAACCGTCCGGTCAGCTGTGCAGCATGCCGGAGATTTGATCGAGCAGGTGCAGCCGCTGCTTCTTGAGGCCTTCCAGCGTCTCGTCGCTGGCTGGCGTCACATCGGTCTCGATGCGGTGAATCTCGCGGTTGATCTCGTGATACTCGTCCGAAAGCTTCGCGAAATGCGCATTGGACAGCTTCAGCGCGTGGATCCTGTCGCCCAGATCGGGGAACTCGGCGTGAAGCTCGTGCGGTGTGTGGCTCATAATCTCTCCGACTGTTGTTGGCTCAGGGTCAGTGTTGTGGCCCCGACATACAAAGTCTTTGCGCCTAGTCAATCAAAGGTCTTGCCGCCATGAGCTTTCATGAAATCCGGTTTCCGCTCGATCTTGCGCTGAAAGCCACCGGCGGACCCGAGCGCCGCACCGATGTCGTGGTGATGGCCTCCGGCCGCGAGGAGCGCAACCAGCGCTGGGCCCATTCACGGCGGCGCTATGATGCGGGCTATGGCGTCCGCTCATTCGCGGCGCTGGCCGAAGTGGTGGCGTTCTTCGAGGAACGGCGCGGCCGGCTCTACGGCTTCCGCTTCCGCGATCGCCTCGACTGGAAATCGGCTTTGCCGGATTCGGCGATCGGCATCGCAGACCAGACGCTGGGGACGGGCACGGGCGCACGTACGGTGTTTCAGCTCATCAAGCGCTACGGCGGCGATCATGAGCCCTACGACCGCCCCATCGCCAAGCCGGTCGAGGGCAGCGTCCGTGTCGCGGTCGCCGGGCTTGAAAAGACGCGCGGAGCGGATTTCGACCTCGACGTGACGACCGGTCTGGTGACCTTTCGCCCCGGTGCGATACCGCCGCCTGGCGCTTCGGTGACGGCAGGTTTCGCCTTTGATGTGCCGGTGCGCTTCGACACCGACGTTCTTGATGTCAACTACGAGGCCTTCGGGGCCGGGGCCATCCCGCGCATCCCGCTCGTTGAAATCCTTCCCTGATCCTGTCGCCGGAGCACGCTCATGCGGACCATTCCTGCCTCCCTCGCCAGCCATCTGGCGAGCGGAACCACGCGCCTGTGCCGCTGCTGGCGGTTGAGCCGCCGCGACGGCGCCGTATTCGGATTTACCGATCATGACCGCGATCTTGCCTTCGGAGGGGTGACCTACGCTGCCGCCAGCGGGCTGGCGCCAAGCGAGGCGGAGCGCCAGCTCGGGCTGGCGGTCTCATCCGGCGAAATTTCAGGCGCGCTGACCGCTGCCGCGATCACCGAGGCCGATATCGCCAACGGGTTGTACGACGATGCCGAAGTGCAGACATGGCTGGTCAACTGGTCGGACGTCAGCCAGCGGCTGCTGCTTGCCAGCGCCAGCATCGGCGAAATCCGGCGGTCCGAACATGGCTTCACCGCTGAACTGCGCGGTCCGATGCATCGTTATGACCAGCCGCGCGGGCGGTTGTATCAGGCTCATTGCGATGCCGATCTCGGCGACGGGCGCTGCCGGGTCGATCTTGATCCGATGGTCCGATCGGGGGCGATCGCGACGGTGGACGGCCGGATCGGCTTCACGCTTCCGGCGGTCGGCGGGTTGACGGCGGGCTGGTTTACCGGCGGCACGGCCAGCGTGCTCACCGGTGCCAACGCCGGCCACCGCCGGATGATCCAGTCCCATGCAGCCGGCGGCGTCATCAGCCTGTGGCAGCCGTTCCTTGCGCCGCTCGCCCCCGGTGATCAGGTTCGGCTGGTGCCCGGCTGCGACAAGCGCTTTGCCACCTGCACTTCAAAATTCGATAACGCGCTGAATTTTCGTGGCTTCCCGCATCTTCCTTCGCCCGATTTCGTGCTGTCCTATGCCCGGTCCGGCGAGGCCGGACATGACGGCGGGACGCTCGATCCATGAGCACGGTTCCGACCCGAGCGGACCTCGTCGCGGCGGCGCGCGGCTGGTTGGGCACACCCTACCGCCATCAGGCGTCCCTGCGCGGGGTCGGGTGCGATTGCCTCGGCCTGCTGCGCGGCGTCTGGCGCGAGTGCATCGGCGCCGAACCCGAAGCGCCGCCGCCTTATACCCCGGACTGGGCCGAGGCGTGCGGCAATGAGACCTTCGCGGCGGCCTGTGCGCGGTCGCTGGTGCCGATCGCTCCTGACGCCGCAGCGGCCGGCGATGTCGTGCTGCTGCGCTGGCGTGCCGGTCTGCCGGCCAAGCACGCCGGCCTCATGACCTCGCCGACCACGATGATCCACGCCCACGATGGTGCCGGCGTCGCTGAAGTGCCGCTCGGCCTCTGGCGCCGCCGGATCGCCTTTGCCTTTCGTTTCCCCGGAGTGATCGACTGATGGCTACTCTTGTGCTTCAGGCCGCTGGTGCGGCACTCGGTGCCTCGCTTGGCGGGCCGATGTTCGCCGCTATCGGTCAGGCCGCCGGCGCGCTCGCCGGCAGCATGATCGACCGGCAGGTGCTCGGCGGTGGCGCGGCAACGCGCCATGTCGAGGGGCCGCGTCTCAAGACGCTCGACGGGATCAGCGCCAACGAGGGCGCGCCGGTCGCCCGTGTCTACGGAAGGGTGCGGGTCGGCGGTCAGGTGATCTGGGCCACGCGGTTCGAGGAACAGGTCGATGTTGCCCGGCAGGGCCGTTCGGGCGGCAAATCGACCGGCTCGGGCCAGTCCGCGACCGTCACCACCAGCTACAGCTATTTCGCCAACGTGGCGATTGCGCTGTGCGAGGGGCCGGTGGCGATGGTCCGTCGCATCTGGGCCGACGGCAAGGAACTGGACCTGACCACGGTGACACTGCGCCTGCATCCCGGCACGCACGGGCAGGGTGCCGACCCGTTGATCCTCGCGCGGCAGGGGGCGACGCCCGCCTATCGCGATACGGCCTATGTCGTGTTCGAACGCCTGCCGCTCGAACCTTATGGCAACCGCCTGCCGCAACTGTCGTTCGAGGTGGTCCGCCCGGTCGAGGGTCTGGCGCAGCGGATTCGCGGCGTCGATCTGATCCCCGGCGCCAGCGAGTTCGCCTATGCGCCCGATCTCGTCAGCCGCGATCTCGGCCCCGGCGCAAGCCAGCCCGAGAACCGCAACCAGCTGACCCATGCGACCGACTGGGACGCCTCGCTCGATGCGATGCAGGCGGTGCTGCCGGCCGTGGGCAGCGTGGCGTTCGTCGTCTCATGGTTCGGCACTGATCTGCGTGTCGGCGCCTGCGAGGTCATGCCCGCCGTCGACAATCCCGGCAAGGCGACCATCGGGCGGACGTGGCTGGTCGCGGGCGTCGGTCGCGATGCGGCGCGGGTTGTGACGCAGATCGACGGCCGTGCGGCCTATGGCGGCACGCCCTCCGATGATGCGGTGATCGCCGGCATCGCGGACCTGAAGGCGCGCGGCCTGTCGGTCGTGTTCTATCCGTTCATGATGATGGATATCGGCCCGGCCAACACCTTGCCCGATCCGTGGACCGGTGGCACAGGCCAGCCGGCCTTTCCCTGGCGCGGGCGCATCACCTGTTCGCCAGCGCCGGGAGAGCCGGGATCGCCCGATGGCACTGCGGCGGCAGCGGCACAGGTCGCCACCTTCTTCGGCACGGT
>CALCZO010000131.1 GCA_937903315.1 uncultured Alphaproteobacteria bacterium | reverse complement strand
TCAGTGCCGCGCGGACCGCATCAGGAATTCCGCCCTGTGGAACCATCTCGGGCAGGCGAATTTCGCCCTTCGGCCCGACCAGCGTCGCGATTGCATGGGCGAGCTGGATGCCGGGGTTGGACAGCAAACCGCCCCAGTTTCCTGAATGGTGGCCGCCGTCACGCGCCTCGATGATCAGGTCGACCAGCAATGCGCCGCGCGCGCCAAGAAACACTGTCGGGCGTTCCGCCGAAAGGCGCGGTCCATCGGAGGCGATGAACAGATCGGCTTTCAAGGCCTCGCGATGGTCGGCGCAGACCGCGCCAAGGCCCGGCGAGCCCATCTCCTCGCCCATTTCGATGATCCACTTGGCATTGAACCCGAGAGATCCCCGCGCTTCGATCACCGCCCGTTGCGCGGCCAGATTAATCGCATGCTGACCTTTGTTGTCGACAACGCCGCGACCATACCATCGCCCGTCCCGCTCGGTCAGCTGCCATGGTGATAGCCCGGTCGCCCAGCCATCGTCGAGACCGCGAATGACATCGCCGTGACCATATCCGAGCACGGTTGGTCGCGTGTCGCTCTCATGCCGCTCGGCAATCAGGAAAGGTCCGGCGCCGGCGGGATTGGCAACGATCCGCGTCGTGAACCCCATCGCGCCCAGTTGCGGCCTGATCTCCTGTTCGAGATAGGCGCCGAGCACGTCGGACCGGGCAGGATTCTGGCTTTCCGTTTCAAAGCGGACCTTGCGGGCGAGTTCGGCCCGGAAGGTGCCGGAATCAAAAGCCGCATAGGCAGCGGCAATAGCCTTGTCGCGCATGGTATCCTCGTTCGTGATGTCGATTGCCGGATGCGCCGGGGCTACTTCCAGCTCATTTCCCAGAAACGCGGCATCTCGTCGGGGTAGGCCTTGAATGCCAGCGACGAACTGGCGACGTAGTAGGTCGTCAGATAGAACAGCGGCACAGTCAGCGCCCGATCATGAATCAGGGCCAGTGCCTGCGCATAGGCCTGCTTGCGGGCCGCAGGATCGGTCGTCGTATCGCCCTTCTGCAACAGGTCCCGCACGTCAGGATCGCGATTGATATCGTCGGGCAGGAACTTGAAATAGACCGGCGTCGAGGCCGAGATATCATTGACCGAGAACGAACCCCAGGTCTGGTGTGCCATGCCGACCTTGTGCCCGCGAACCTGCTCGCGCATTGCCGCATACTGCATGAACTTCAGGTTGGCCCGGATGCCGACCGCCTTCAGATAGCCGATGATCGCCTCGGTCTGGTGCCGTTCGCGATAGGCGACGAGATCGACATCGAACCCGTCCTTGAACCCGGCTTCCGCCAGCAGGGCCTTGGCCCTGGCCGGATCGTAGGTCCGTTTGCCGACCTTGGAATCATCACACCCGAACTGGCTCGGGAAGCATGGCGCGTTGATCACCTTGGCCTTCTGGCCGACGAGCTGCTTGACCATCGTTTCGCGATCGATGGCATGCATGATCGCCTCGCGCACCCGCTTGTCGCGCAGGGCCGGTGTCGGCGAACTCTCCAGCGTGTTGATGTTGAGGAAGACGATCCGCATCGTCTCGCCTTCGATCACCTGCAGCATCGGTGCAGCGGCCATCGCCTGGGCCTGATCGGCTGCAACACCCATGATGAAATCCAGCCCGCCCGACATCATCTCGGCAACCTGCGTCTGCGGGTCGGGAATGATGCGGATATCCAGCTTGGCGATCTTCGGCATCGGGCGCTGGGAATCCTTGAAGTAGCTGGCATTGCGCTCGAAGCGGATGATCTTGCCCGGCACATGCTCGACGATCTTGTACGGCCCGGTGCCAACCGGCTTTTCGTTCATCCCCTTGGGGCCGACCTTTTCGTAATACTCGTTCGGATGGATGATCACCGGCCCGGCGAGATACTCGATGGCCGCCGGAAAGGGCGCCTTGAGCTTGATCCGGGCCTTGAACTTGTCGACTTTCTCCGCCCCGGCAATCCACGTCACGTTGGTGGTGTTGAGCACCTTGTTGGCTGGATTGGAGACGTAGTTCATGGTGTAGACGACATCGTCGGCGTCGAACTCCTCGCCGTTGTGGAAGGTAACGCCCTGCCTGAGCTCGACGTCGAGCGTCTTGTCGTCCACCCATGTCCACGACTTGGCAAGCTGCCCGCGGTATTCGTTGGTCTGAGGATCGCGATAGATCAGCGTATCCCATGCCAGAGCGCCGACGATGACGCCGATGCGGACGTTGTTGAAATAGGGATCGACGCTTTCGGGGGCCTGATTGTAGGCGAACCGGATGGTGTCGTCCTTCTTGTCAGCCAGCGCCGGCGCCGCCAGTCCAAAAAGCACGACAGGCAACATGAGCCACGAACGCGAGATGTTCATCCAATCCTCCCACCACAACGGTCACTGTGGGAAGACTGCCCGAGCGCTGATGATCATACAACCGGTTTTTGGGTGTCGCCGCCGTGCGGACGCCTTGGGCGGCTCATGACGGCAAAGCACAGCACCGACAGCAGCGTCAGGATGATCGAGATGACGTAGGGGCCGAAGAAGCCGGCCACGATGACCATGCTGATAAAAGCCGCCATCAACCAGGGAATGATGTTCTTCATGTCGGCCTCTCATCCATTCGTGATGAAGCCTGATGAGTGTAGCAAACAAGTTATGAATGCCACTCCAACAATATGAGTAAATGATTGGTTAAATAAGAACACCCACCATATGGCGGGTGTCCGAACACTCTCTCAAATGTATTCCCTAAATAGTATGGCGAACAAGCATACTATTTGTGGTAGGCGTCGAGTCCGCTCATCCGGGCGATCACATCGACGACTTGCGGAACGTTGTCATCGCCATGGCCCTGCGCGACGGCCAGCGCATAGGTGTTCTTGACCGCGTTGCCCACCGGGTTGAACACGGTTGCGGCATTGGCAAGATTCTCCACATACCGCACGTCTTTCAGGCCATTTCGGATGGCGAATTTGTGCGAATCCTTGTTGCCGTCCTTCACGTAGCCCATGAAGGTCTGGAAGAATCCGCAGTCCATCCGGCCGCCGTTGATGACGCGGAACAGGGTTTCGACCGGGACATTGATCTTGCGGCCGAGAGCAAACGCTTCGGCGTAGATCGCGCCATAGCCCATCGAGATGAAATTGTTCAGCAGCTTGAGCTTGTGCCCCGTGGTGACCGGCCCGAGATGCTCGATCCGCGCCGCCCAGGCGGAAATCGCCGGCTGGATCCGCGCGAAGGTCGCATCATCGGCGCCGACCATGGCGAACAGCTGCCCGACCTCGGCCTGCGCCGGCGTCCCGCCAAGCGGCGCATCGCAATAGGTGACGCCCAGTTTGGCGAAGTCGTCATGCAGGTCCTGCGTTGAATTGGGGTCTGCTGTCGAGCAGTCGACGATGATCAGCCCCTTGTGTGCCCCTTCCTTGAGCCCACCGGGACCGCGCGCGATCACCTCGATGGTCTTGGAATCGGTGACACACATGAAGATGATGTCCGACGCCCGGGCGACGTCAGCCGGTGTCTTCACTTCGACAGCGCCGCGCTTCTTGAGATCCTCGACAGGTTCGCGGTTGCGATTGCCGATGATGGTCAGTGGATAGCCCTTCTCGACGATATTCTTGGCCATGCCATGACCCATCAGGCCCACGCCGATGAATCCGATCCGTTCCTTCGCCATGATGTGGCTCCCGGGTTGAGTTGCAAACGATAAGGGGTCAGGCGGTGCCGTTCAGCGAGCGGTAGGCGCGGATGACCTGGCTGTCGTCCGCAGCGCCATGACCTGCACCGGAGGTGGCAAGAAACATCTGATGCGCCGCCGCCGACAGCGGCAGGGCGACCTTCTCGGCCCGGCCGGCATCGAGCACCAGCGACAGGTCTTTGACGAAAATATCCACCGCACTGGTCACATCCGGCTCGGCGTCCAGCATCCGGGGACCACGATTGTTGAGCATCCAGCTTGCGGCAGCGGAGTTTCCAAGAATCTTGAGGATGAGACCGGTATCGACACCCGCTTTCTCAGCCAGCGCGAACGCCTCAGCCGCAGCGGCGATATGCACACCGCACAGAAGCTGGTTGATCGTCTTGACGGTCGAGCCCTGTCCCCATTGATCGCCGATCCGGAAAACCTTGTCGCCAAAGGCCGACAGGAACGGCTCGGCTGCGACGAGATCGGCGTCAGGCCCTGCGGCCATGATCGTCAGAAGTCCGGCCTTGGCACCGACAACGCCACCGGACACCGGAGCATCGACAAATTTGCGCCCGGATTGGTGGATCGCGGTGCCGATCGCCTTGGCATCGACCGACGAACAGGTCGCCATCAGCATGACGACAGCACCGGGGTTGAGGGCATCCAGCGCGCCGGCATCGAACAGGACGGAGCGGGCCTGCGCGCCGTTGACCACCATCAGCACCAGAGCATCGGCCCCTGTGGCCGCGTCCCTGGCGCTGCTCGCCGCCACACCGCCATTGGCGGCATGGGCGACAATCGCCTCCGGCTTCATGTCGAA
>CALCZO010000130.1 GCA_937903315.1 uncultured Alphaproteobacteria bacterium | reverse complement strand
ATCTGGTTGACCATGCCGGTGACCGGCGCGCGCACCTCGACCCGCCGCAACTGTTCTTCTGCGGCGATGCGCTTGGATTTCAGTTCCGAGAGTTGCCCCTGTGCGTCGCGCAATTCCTTCGTCGCTTCGTTCCTCAGCTCGATATCGAGCTGCAGGATCTGCAATTCGGTCTCGGCGATCTTGCCTTCGGCCTGTGCGGTCGAGGCGATCATCTGGCCGATCTGGCCCTGCAGCGCGCTGGCTTCGCGCTCCAGCACCGAAAGCCGGGAAATCTGGACCAGCTTCTTTTCATAGAGGTCACGCACGCCCACCAGTTCACGTTCGATCAGGCCGACTTCGGTCTCCTTGGCTGTCTTCTGCTGCGCCAGTCCGGAGATTTCGGACCGGATCTGTTCGATCCGCCGGGTCAGTTGCAGTCGCATGCCCTCGCGCGCGATGCGCCGGGTATCGAACAGCTTGGCTTCCGACTGCACCAGTTCGGCAACCCGCGGCACGGTCATCCGCGAGGTCAGCGATTCAGCAAACGAGATGGTCGGCTGTCCGTCGCGCTCGGCTGTGAAGCGGGCGCTGCGCGCTTCGAGCAGATCGATCTGGTTGATGATGATCTCGAGGTTGGCGTGCTGCACCGTGCTGTCGAGTGTCACCAGCAGGTCGCCGGCCTGCACGCGCTGGCCTTCCACGACATGCACCATCTTGATGATGCCGCCGCTGTCATGCTGCACCTTCTTGACCTCGCCTTCGACCATGAAGAACGAGGGGGCGATGACCGCGCCGGTGATCGTGGTCGCGGCCGACCATGTCGCCAGCCCGCCGAAGAAGATCACCAGCGCCATATAGCCGACGCGCTGGGCGCGGCGCTGTTCGGCCAGCATCGGCGAACGTTGCGGAGCGGAGGCAGGATTGGGCAGGGCCTTGGTCATGAATTGCGCGTCCTCGGCGCGGTGCGAAGCGCAGGGAAGGGCGAGGCGAACGGCTGCGGTGCGGCCGCCGCCGGCTGGGTCGGTGCTGCTGCCGTGCTGCCAGCCGAATGCGGCGCGGGAAAGGCCGTCGGCGCGGCCGGACGCGGCGGCGTCTGCGGTTTGCGCTGCAACACCTGTTCCAGCACCTCGTCGCGCGGTCCGAATGCTTTCATCTGCCCGGCCTGCATCGCCCCGGCGAGACCAACGGACGCCAGCCCCGACGGCCGGTGCGTCACGATGATGACGATCGCCCCGCGCGCCCGCGCCTCGCGGATCGCCTCGGCCAGTGCCTCGTCACCGTCTGAATCGAGGTTGGAATTGGGTTCGTCGAGCACGATCAGGAACGGATCGCCGAAAAAAGCGCGGGCGAGTGCGACCCGCTGGCGCTGTCCGGCCGAAAGCGACGTGCCGCCTTCGCCGATGCGGGTCTCGTAGCCTTCGGGCAGCGATACGATGAGATCATGGGCCCGTGCGGCCTTCGCAGCGGCGATGATCGCTTCGGAACTCGCGTCCTGCTGCAACCGTGCGATGTTCTCGGCAATCGTGCCGTCGAACAGCACGACATCCTGCGGCAGATAGCCGATCGACCGGCCGATCAGCGCGGGGTCCCATTGCGTCAGCAGCGCGCCGTCGAGGCGCACCGTTCCGCGCGCCGAGGGCCAGATGCCGACCAGCGCCTTGGCCAGCGACGACTTGCCGGAGCCGGACGGGCCGATCAGACCGAGCGCATCGCCCTTGTTGAGGCGGAACGACACGCCGCTGACCACCGGCTTCTGCGAATTGGGCGGCAGCACGACGAGTTCCTGCACCGTCAGGCTGTTCTGCGGCGGCGGCAGTTCGGTCTCGGGAAGTTCAGGCCCGGCCAGCGCCGGGTTCTTCTTGAGGCGGTGATAGGCCTCGCGCGCCGCGATGAACCCCTTCCAGTTGGCGATGGCGACCTCGATCGGTGCCAGCGCGCGGCTGGTCAGGATCGAGGCCGCAATCATCGCGCCGGGGCTCATCTGGTCGTGGATGGCGAGATAGGCACCGAGGCCAAGGATCGCCGATTGCAGCGCGAAACGGAACACCTTGACCGCAGAGCCGATGCCAGACGCGGTGTCCGAAAGGCTGATCAGGTCGCGCACATGGCGCGTGTGGGCGTCGATGTAGCGACTGGTGAACGTCTTCTCCAGTCCCATCGCCACGATGACATCGGCATTGCGACGCCCCGTTTCGGCCAGCATCTGCCGCTCGAACGCGCTGCGCGCCATCGAGGCTGACGGGTCCTTGCTCCAGGCCTCGGTCAGCAGCGTCAGGAGAATGATGACCGCACCACCGGCAATCGCCAAAATGCCAAGCCACGGATGCAGCAGGAAGCAGGCGAGCACGAACAGCGGCATGAACGGCATGTCGATGAACGCTGTCGGCCCGGTCGAAGCCATGAAACTGCGGATCGAATCGAGATCACGCGTGGCGCGCATGCTCTGGTCCGGCGGCAGGCCGCGCCGCGACAGTTCGACGATCGTACCCGCCGCCAGCGGGGCAATCGCCGCATCGACCCGTGCGGCCATGCGCGCGAGGATGCGCGTGCGCACCATGTCGACCAGCCCCTGAAGTGCGAAAGCCGCCAGCGCCAGGATCGACAGGCCGATCAGCGTCGGCACCGACCGGCTGGTCAGCACGCGGTCGTACACCTGAAGCATGTAGATCGAGCCTGTCAGCATCAACAGGTTGAGAATGCTTGAAAAAACACCGACGTGGACAAAACTGGAGCGGATGGAGGCAAAGGCCGCATCAACCGGCGACTGGCGCATCGTGATCCCGGAACGTTAGGTCATTGAATAAGGCGCTATGATAGCATGAAAGCCGCGCAGACGCACGACGCACTAGAAATAGGCGAAAAATGTCACTGAAGTGACAACGGATCGGCAACATCCGATCGCGCCGGATACGGGCCTCATTCATCCTCTCTTTGCCAAATCAATGCTTCATTCGTTGGGATGATTCGGGGGCCCGAGGGAGAAAGACAATGAAGCTGTCACGTCGCACGGTTGTGGTCGGTGGGCTTGTTCTGGCAACCGGAGCACTCGCCCGCGAGGCGCCGCGCCGTCAGGCCCCGGCTGAGGGGGGCGGCGGCGCGCTGCGCCTGTCGCCGAAGGAGTTCGGCGCGGCCGGCGATGGCCAGACCGACGACACCGAGGCGCTGACTGCGCTGGCCAAGGCCGCCAATGCCGCCGCCGCTGCACGCCGCCCGGTCGAGATCCACATATCAGGCCGCCACGCGGTCAGCCGCACCATCATGCTGCGTCCCGGCGGCGCGCCGTTCTCGGTCATCGGGCAGGGCAGCGGCACCGGTTTTGTCGCGCTCGGCAATGCCCGGATGGATTGCCTTGCCCTGCGCGGTGGCGGATCGGGGGGGCAGGCCCAGCGGATTGCCGCACCGGCAGCGTTCGGGGCCACCACCCTGGCGCTGTCCGGCGGCGCGGCGCTGGCGGCGGGCGATGTCCTGCTCGTTTCCAATGCCACCGGCTATGACCGCGACCGCCGCGATTGCCTCGTCGAGGTCGTGTCCGCAGCGGGCGGGCGCGTCACGCTCAAGCGGCCGCTGCCGTTTGCCATCAACCCATCCCAGCCGGCGACGGCCACGAAGCTGGCGCTGGTGCGCGGCGTCAAGGTCGTCAACCTGTCGTTCGACGGTCGCAAGGCCAGCGGCGGTGCGACCGGCCTGACCTGCGCCTTCCTGCGTGATCCGTTCGTGGAGTCGATCCGCTCAAACGGCTTCAGCCGCCAGTCTGGCTACGGTCAGGTCTACGGCCCGTGCCTTGGTGGCCGGTTTCATGATCTCGACGATACCGGCAGCGGCTGGCAGGGCAATTCCAACAGCATCAAGTTCGTCAACATCTCCGGCGCGCAGATCACCGATGTCGCGGTCAACAATTCCAACGGCTTTGGAATCGGCATCACCTTCGTCTCGGATTCGCGGCTTGGCGGGCTGAAAAGCATTGCCTCCGCCGGGCGCGGGCTGAAACTGTTCGGCGCCTGCAAGAACGAGTTCACCACCCTGATCGTCAACAATTCCGGCAAGACCGGGCTCAGCATCTCGTCGGGGTCCTCGCACAACACCTTCAGCGGTGTCGAGGCGCGCGGCAATCGCGAAACCGGCGTCTGGCTCAACGGCACAGCCAATGATTCCAATCGCTTCACCCGGATCAACGCGTCCGGCAACGGCATCGACCTGATGGTCGCGGCCACCGCGCCGCTGGTCGACCGGGGCAATGTCTTCACCGGTGCGCTGACCGGGTTCGACAAGGTGCAGATCGAGCCGGCCACCCAGACCGTGTTCCAGCGCTGACGCGGCGCGGCGGTTTGCCCCTTTCCCCGTCGGCCGCACTCGGCTAATCCAGCGGGCGAGGGGACCGGCGCGGCCGGCCCGTCAAGCATGGGGACAGGTCATGGCAGACGCGCTTCGGGTTGGCATCGCAGGGTTGGGCACGGTCGGCATCGGTGCGCTGACCATTCTGACCACACGCGCGTCGGAACTGGCGAGCGCCGCCGGCCGGCCGATCACCGTCACCGCCGTCGCCTCGCGTGATCGGTCCCGCGCCCGCGGTCTCGATCTGTCGGGCTATGTCTGGTTCGACAATCCGGTGACGCTGGCCGCCTCCGACAGGATCGACGTGTTCGTCGAGACGATCGGCGGGGCGGAAGGAGCGGCCCATGAGGCGGTCAAGACCGCTCTGAAATCGCGCAAGCCGGTGGTCACGGCCAACAAGGCACTGCTCGCCAGGCATGGCGCGGAACTGGCCCGCCTTGCCGATGCGCATGGCGTCGCCATCAGCTTCGAGCCGGCGGCTGCCGGCGGCATTCCGGTGATCAAGGCGCTGAAGGAAGCGCTGGTCGGCAACCGCATCCACCGCGTCTCCGGCATCATGAACGGCACCTGCAACTACATCCTCAGCCGGATGGAAGCCGAGGGCCTGACCTTCGCCGAATGCCTCAAGGACGCCCAGCGGCTCGGCTATGCCGAGGCCGACCCGACCTTCGACGTCGAGGGGTTCGATACCGCCCACAAGCTGTCGCTGCTGACGTCGCTCGCCTTCGGCACCGAGGTCGATGCCGATGCCGTCTATGTCGAGGGCATTTCCGGCGTCACCCCGCTCGATCTGAAGATGGCCGATGAACTCGGCTTCCGCATCAAGCTGCTCGGCGTCGCCGAACGCACCGCGCAGGGCGTTGAACAGCGCGTGCACCCGACAATGGTGCCGAAAACCTCGCAGCTGGCGCAGGTGATGGGCGTGCTCAACGCTGTCTCCGTCCTCGCCGATCCGGTTGGCGAACTGACCTTCGTCGGCCCCGGTGCGGGCGGTGGCGCCACCGGCAGCGCGGTGGTCGGCGATATCGTCGACATCGCGCGCGGCGCGCGGGTCGCCACCTTCGGGCGCCCGGCGGGCGAACTCGTCAAGCTGGTTCAGGCGCCGATGCGCGAGCACGAGGGCGGCTACTACATCCGTCTTCAGGTCAAGGACAAGCCGGGCGCGGCTGCGACCATCGCCACCCGCATGGCGGAAAAGGGCATCAGCCTCGAAAGCATCCTGCAGAAGGGCGGCCGCGACCGTGCCAGGGATGTGCCGTCCGTGCCGGTGGTTCTGATCACCTATGCCACGCACGAATCGACGTTGCGCGAGGCGCTGGCCCGCATCGCCGCCGACGGCGTGCTGGACGGAGAGCCGCAGTCGATCCGCATCGAGCGCTAGGGTCAGGCCGGGATTTTACGGGCGAGCCCACGGTTGTCGTTCGCTGCCGTCGCGGGGATGAAGGCCGGCGCGGCCGTTGCCGTGCTGGCGCGGCGCACCCGGTTGCGCAGGCCGATCAGGCCTGGCTCGATCAGCGCATACATCACATAGGACAGGGCGAGCGCGTAGAGCGTGACCGCCGCAAGCCCGGCCATGCCGAGATCGGGCAGCAGCGTGCGCACTGCCGGCAGCACGACGCAATGGTTGAGGTAGACCGGATAGGACAGATCGCCCAGCACGCGGTCGATTCGCTCGAACCGCCCGGCGGACAGGATCGCCAGCAGCGGGATCGCCGCCATCAGCCCCACCAGCAGGGCAAACCGCGCATCGACCGGGATCGGCCCGTACGCCGCGATCAGCGCCGGGATCTGCATCACCGGCGAGGTGGCGAATTCGACGACGCAGCCAAGGCTGGCCAGCGTCAGGAGGCCGAGCGCGATCCGCTGGCCGGCCAGTGCGTAGTAGGCGGCCACGCCGAACACGAAGTAGGGCACGAACCGCAGCGTCTCCGGTCCCCTGCCGGCGATATGGACGACAAAGCCGATGGAGGCCGCCACCGCGATCAGCACCAGCGCCGGGCGATACCAGCGGCCCGGCAGCAGCAGCGCCGCTGCCATGACGAAATAGAACAGGAATTCGGTCCGGATCGACCACGCCACGGCGACGAAGGTGAAGTCCTCCCGGAACCCGAGCATCTTCATCCCCGGCACCATCGCCGCGATGTTGCCGGCGATGTTCGACAGCGACAGGATCGAGGCGTCCAGCATGCCCGCGCCCAGCGCGTCGGGGCTGGCCACCGGACCGAGGCGGAACAGCGCGGCATAGACAGCAAGGCTCAGCGCCAGCGTGGCGAACAGCGGCGGAAAGATGCGGATTGCGCGGTTGGTCAGGAAGGCACCGGCCCGGCCGCGATAGAAGGTCTCGATCGCTTCGGCGATGACAAACCCCGAGA
>CALCZO010000129.1 GCA_937903315.1 uncultured Alphaproteobacteria bacterium | reverse complement strand
GCCTCGATGCCGGCCCACGGATCGCCCATCAGCTGCTTCATGCCGAGGCTGATGCGGTGGGTTTCCTGGTTGATCTTGATGATCTTGACCTTGACGGTCTGGCCGACGGTCAGCACCTCGGTCGGGTGGTTGACGCGGCGCCAGGCGATGTCGGTCACATGCAGCAGGCCGTCGATGCCGCCGAGGTCAACGAACGCACCGTAATCGGTGATGTTCTTGACGACGCCGTCAACGGTCTGGCCTTCCTCAAGGTTGGCAACCAGTTCCGAACGGGCCTCGGCGCGCGTCTCTTCGAGCACCGTGCGGCGCGAGACGACGATGTTGCCGCGGCGGCGATCCATCTTGAGGATCTGGAACGGCTGGGCCACGCCCATCAGCGGGGTGACGTCGCGGATCGGGCGGATGTCCACCTGCGAGCGCGGCAGGAACGCCACGGCGCCTTCCAGGTCGACGGTGTAGCCACCCTTGACCTGGTTGAAGATGATGCCGTTGACCTTCTCCTGCTTCTCGAACGCCTGTTCGAGCTTGACCCAGGATTCCTCGCGGCGGGCCTTGTCACGCGAAATGACGGCCTCGCCCAGCGCGTTCTCGACGCGCTCGAGATAGACCTCGACCTCGTCGCCGACCTTCAGGACCGAGTCCTTGCCGGGGGTCTGGAATTCCTTCAGCTTGACGCGGCCCTCGGTCTTGAGGCCGACGTCGATCACCGCGTCATCCTTCTCGATGGCGACGACCTTGCCCTTGATGACCGAGCCTTCGATCATGTCGTTCCGGCTGAACGACTCTTCGAGCAGCGCGGCGAAATCTTCACGGTTGGAAGCGGACATTTATGCTCCGGAAAAGGTCTGGCCAGAACCTTCGATCAGATATGTGACGGCACAGGTTGGCTCCGCCCGCGAGCGCCAGCCGCCTCCCGGCCAGGAGGCGTAGGACAGGGCCAAGAAAGCCATGTCCTGCCGACACGTTGAACCAGCCATTCGCGAGCGTTGGTTCTGATGATCCGGCGCGGAAACCCGTTCCGGATATGAGAAAAAGGGCGCGGAAAACCGCACCCTCACCGATTCCGGGTGGTCTCGACGATGTCGACAGCGGCCCGGAAGGCCTGCTCTATATCCATATCGGAGGTATCGAGCAAGTGCGCATCGGGCGCGGCGATCATGTTGGGCGCATCGCGCCCGTCGCGCGCGGAGAGTTCGCTCAGGATGGTCGCTTCCTCAAGCTCCGGCCGCTTGGGCTTGAGTTCGAGAAACCGCCGCCGTGCGCGCACCTCTGGCGATGCCGTCACCCACAGTTTCACCTCGGCCTGCGGCGCGATGACGGTGCCGATGTCGCGCCCGTCGAGCACCGCGCCGCCCGGCTGGGCCGCGAAGGTCTGCTGGAACAGCCGCAACGCATTCCGCACCTCGGGAATCGAGGCGACCCGGCTTGCCGCTTCGCTGGCTTCATTGCCGCGCAGCCGCCCGTCCACCAGCCAGGCCGCAGCGAACGACCGGGCCAGCGCGATCGCCGCCGCCTGATCGCCGAGGTCATGCCCGCCATCGAGCATCTTGCGCCCGACGGCGCGATAGAGCAGGCCGGTATCGAGATGGGGCAGGCGGTAGCGGGCGGCAAGCCGGCGCGCCAGCGTGCCCTTGCCGGAGGCCGCCGTGCCATCGACAGCGATGATCATAGTTTCGAGCGCTCGACGCAGATGAAATCGATCCGCGGCTTGGGGCCGAACCTGTCGTTGACCGAGCGCACCACTTCCGAGGTCCGCGCCGCCTTGCGGCAGCCCTCGATCGTCGGGAACTCGCCGACGACCTGCTGGGTCGAGGCGGTGCCGCCCGTCACCTGGATGATCATGATCAGGACATACGCAACCATCGGCACTCCTCCCGGAAACCGCGCCAGACTACACCAGTTTTCCGCCAAGGTCGCGCATCAGCGGCACGAATTGAGGGAAGCTGGTGGCGATGAAGCTCATGTCGTCGACGGTCACCGGCTGGTCGCTGGCAAGGCCGAGGCAGAGAAAGCTCATGGCGATGCGATGATCCATGTGGGTGGCGACCGTGCCGCCGCCCGTCGCCCGCCCGGCCCCGCCGGTCACGATCAGGTCGTCGCCCTCGATCCGGTGGGCGATGCCGTTCACGGCAAGCCCGTCGGCCACCGCCTGCAACCGGTCGCTTTCCTTGACCCGCAGTTCGGCCAGCCCGTTCATCCGCGTCTCGCCGGTCGCAAAGGCGGCGGCAACCGACAGCACCGGGTATTCGTCGATCATCGCCGGGGCGCGTTCGGGCGGCACGCTGACGCCGGTCAGTTGCGAATGGCGTACGGTCAGGTCCGCGACGTCCTCGCCGCCCTCGATCCGGCGGTTGCTCTCGGTGATGTCGGCCCCCATCTCGATCAGCGTGGTGATCAGCCCGATCCTGAGCGGGTTCATCATCACGCCCTCGACGACGATTTCCGAGCCCGGAACGATCAGCGCCGCGACGATCGGGAAGGCAGCGGAGGAAGGATCGGCCGGGACGACGATATGCTGCGGCTTGAGGTCCGGCCGTCCGGCCAGCGTGATCTTGCGGCCATGCGCGCCATGCGGCTCGACGCGGATCTCGGCCCCGAAAAACGCCAGCAGTTTTTCGGTATGGTCGCGCGTCGCTTCCTGCTCGATCACCACGCTCTCGCCCGGTGCGTTAAGCGCGGCGAATAGCACGGCAGACTTGACCTGCGCCGAAGCGACCGGCGTTTCGTAAGCAACCGGCACCGGCTGGCGCGCGCCTTCCAGCGTCAGCGGCAGGCGCTTGCCTTCCGCAGCATCGACCGCGCGGGCGCCGACCAGCCCCAGCGGATCGAGGATCCGGCCCATCGGCCGCTTGCGCAGCGACGCGTCGCCATCGAACCGCGCCGAAATCGGATGACCGGCAACGACCCCCATCATCAGCCGCGACCCGGTGCCGGCATTGCCGAAATCGAGCGTTGTCTCGGGCTGCATCAACCCGCCGACACCGACGCCATGCACCTCCCATTCGCCAGGAGCGAGCCGTGTCACGGTGGCGCCGAGCGCCCGGGCGGCATCGGCGGTGCGCAGCACATCCTCGCCTTCGAGCAGACCGGTCACCGTGGTGCGGCCGACGGCCAGCAGACCGAAAATCAGGCTGCGGTGCGAGATCGACTTGTCGCCCGGCACGCGGACGCAGCCTTTCAGCGGCCCTGAAGGCGAAGCGGTCATGGCGACGGGGGCGGCCCCGTGGGCGGAAGCGGCGGACATCGGCGTTTCTCCGGATGCGGCAGGCAGATCGTGTCAGGCGAGGCCGTTCGCTATCATGCCTGAGGCCCTGCCGTCAGCCGTCTTGCGACGTTTTTCTTGACGGAACATTTGACATCGGCCCCAACCCCGACTAACCGGCACCAAACTCCAAACGATGGGACGATTGACGTGGCCAAGCCCGAACTCGGCAACAAACGCCAGTGCCTCAGCTGCGGGGCGAAGTTTTACGATCTCAGCCGGGATCCGATTCTCTGCCCCAAATGCGGCGCACACTTCCAGGTCCAGCAGCTTTCCCGCCGGGCCGAGGCCGCCAAGGTCGTCGAGGACGAGGAGGCGGTGATCGATCCCGTTGCCGCCGTGCTCGTCCCCCTGGAGGAAGCCGATGGCGCTGTCCCGGACAAGGAAATTCCGGGCGATGACATCGACATCGACGAGGACATCGGCGATGACGACGACGACACCTTCCTCGAGCCAGAGGAAGAGGAAGACGGCGGCGACGTGGCCGATCTGATCGGCTCGGACATCGAGGAAGACGAGGAAAGCTGAGGCATTCCGGCCTCGCGAAAAAAACCGGAGGGGCATTCGCTTCCCTCTTGCGCGAGCCGGCCTTCTGTGACATTTGCACCGCTCCCGGCGCGTTGGTTCGCCGGGACCCGTGACGGACCCCACCCGTCGCATTGTGTTCGGGGCTATAGCTCAGCTGGGAGAGCGCTTGAATGGCATTCAAGAGGTCAGCGGTTCGATCCCGCTTAGCTCCACCAACAACCCTCCCCATCGCCTGACGATCGCCGGCGTGGGGCCTTGCGCATCTGGCGGCAGACGGCGCTTCGGGGATCGCAATGGCCTATTCGGTCAAGGAAATCTTCCTCACATTGCAGGGCGAGGGCGCGCAGGTCGGCCGCGTGGCCGTGTTCTGCCGGTTTGCCGGCTGCAATCTCTGGTCCGGACTCGAACGGGACCGCGACAGCGCCATCTGCCGCTTCTGTGACACCGATTTCGTCGGCATGGATGGCACCGGCGGCGGTCGTTTCGCGACGCCGGCTGCGCTCGCCGCCGCCATTGCCGAGTGCTGGGGCGTTGGACGCAATCATCGCATGGTGGTGCTGACCGGCGGCGAGCCGCTGCTTCAGGTCGACGCCGCGCTGGTCGATGCGCTGCATGCGCAAGGGTTTTTCATCGCAGTCGAGACCAATGGCACCGAGACCGCGCCGCCGGGGCTGGACTGGGTCTGCGTCAGTCCCAAGGCCGGCGCGCCACTGGTCCAGACAACGGGCGACGAACTCAAGCTGGTGTTTCCGCAAGCCGGCCTGATGCCTGATGCCGTGTCCGGCCTGTCCTTCACCCACCGCATTCTCCAGCCGATGGACGGGCCCGATCGCCTCGCCAATACTGAGGCGGCGATCGCCTGGTGTCTCGACCATCCCGAGTGGCGGCTCGGCGTCCAGACCCACAAGGCGCTCGGTATTCGCTGAAGGCGGTTGACGGATCGACCGGCGCGCGAGCATGGTTCGCGCCGCAATGATCTTCGGAGCAGGTGATGAGCGGTGAGCGCCGTGCGCTGGTGCTGTTTTCGGGCGGACAGGATTCGGCGACCTGTCTGGCCTGGGCGCTTGACCGGTTCGATCATGTCGAGACAGTGGGGTTTGACTACGGCCAGCGCCACCGGATCGAGCTTGACTGCCGCGCCGCCCTGAGGGCCGGAATGGCCGGGCTGAACCCGCGCTGGGCCGAACGGCTGGGCGACGATCATACCATCGGGCTGGCCAGCCTCGGCGAGGTGTCGGAAACCTCGCTGACGCGCGACATCGCGATCGAGATGGAGCAGGGCGGCCTGCCCAACAGCTTCGTGCCGGGCCGCAACATCATCTTCCTCACCTTTGCCGCCGCGCTCGCCTACCGGCGCGGGCTGCGCCACATCGTCGGCGGCATGTGCGAGACCGATTTCTCCGGCTATCCCGATTGCCGCGACGACACGATCAAGGCGCTGCAGGTCGCGCTCAACCTTGGCATGGACCGCCGTTTCGTGCTGGAAACACCGCTGATGTGGATCGACAAGGCCGCGACGTGGCAGCTCGCCCGTGACCTCGGCGGCGCGGCGCTGGTCGATCTGATCGTCGCCGACAGCCATACCTGCTATCTCGGCACGCGCGGATCGCGTCATGACTGGGGGTTCGGCTGCGGCACCTGCCCGGCCTGCGACCTGCGCGCCAGGGGCTATCGCCGCTTTGCGGCCACAAGCGAGTGAGGACGACGCCATGGTAGACTACATCCGGCTCGGCAACAGCGGGCTCAAGGTCACGCGGCTCTGGCTCGGCACGATGATGTTCGGCCACCGCACCGACGAGGCGGAGGCCGCCCGCATGATGGATGCGGCGCGCGAGGCCGGCATCAACGCCATCGACACCGCCGATTCCTACACCGACGGCGCGTCCGAGACGATGGTCGGGCGGCTGATGGCCAAGGATCGCGGCAATTTCGTTCTTGCCACCAAGGTCTGCAACCGTGTCGGCAGCGAGCCGAATGCGCAGGGCCTGTCGCGCCGCTGGATCATCGAGGAATGCGAGCACAGCCTGAGACGGCTCGGCACCCACTGGATCGATGTCTATTACCTGCACAAGGACGATACCGGGACGCCGCTGGAAGAAACCATCGGCGCCATCGGTGACCTGATCCGCGCCGGCAAGATCCGCTATTTCGGCCTGTCGAACTTCCGCGCCTGGCGCATGGCCCGCGTCGCCGAACTGTGCGACCGCATGGGCGTACCCCGTCCGATCGCCGTCCAGCCGCCCTATAGCGCGGTGACGCGCGGCATCGAAACCGAGGTGATCCCCTGTGCGGAAGCCTACGGCATGGGCGTCGTGTGCTATTCGCCGCTCTCGCGCGGGGTGCTGACCGGCAAGTATGTCGCCGGAGCCGCCCCCGAGGAGGGCAGCCGCGCCTCCCGCAATGACCTGCGTCTGATGCAGACCGAATTCCGGCCTGAATCGCTGGCGATCGCGGCTGCGTTCAAGGCGCGCGCCGAGGCAACGGGGCGCAGCGCGACCGACTTTGCCATCGGCTGGGTGCTGGCCAATGCGCTTGTCTCGGGCGTCATCGCCGGGCCGCGCACGCTGGAGCAGTGGCAGGGCTACATCCGCGCCCTGTCGCATCCGTTCACCGCCGAGGACGAGGCGCTGGTCGATGCCCATGTCCCGCCCGGCTATGCCTCAACCCACGGCTACAGCGATCCGCAATATCCGGTGACCGGCCGCGCGTTCCGGGTGAGGACCTGAACATGCTCGAACAGCGCTTCGCCGCCCACTACGCCCGGATGCCGCTGGTTGCCATCCTGCGCGGCGTGACGCCCGATGCGGTGGTCGGGATCGGCGAGGCACTGGTCGCCGCCGGGATCACGCTGATCGAGGTGCCGCTCAATTCGCCCGATCCGTTCGACAGCATCG
>CALCZO010000128.1 GCA_937903315.1 uncultured Alphaproteobacteria bacterium | reverse complement strand
CTTCTGGGTCGGAATGTTGACGCCGGCGATACGAGCCAAGACGCTTCTCCTCAAGGCAATGACACGCGACGCAACCGCCGCCTGGAACGGCCAGAGCTGCCTCTGACCCGATGTGAAAACCGTTTCCGGTCTGTGCCAGGGTCGCAGGGCATTCACCCTGCCGCTCTGGCAAAAGCACAGCGCGCGGAAAAACCGCGCACCCGCCACCATCTTCGGTAACTCGGAGCCGATACCCGCGCAGGCGCGGCGCGTCAACCCCTAATCCCGAATTCTTCAAAGAGTTGAAAGGATTTCCATCAGCGAGGCGGTGACCCCGTCGATCGGCTGCATCCCGTCAACCGTCTTCAGCATGCCCTTCGCCCGGTAATAGGGCGTCACCGCCGCGGTATCGCGGTGGTAGGCGGCAAGCCTTGTCTTGAAAACCTCCGGATCGTCGTCCTTGCGGACAGGCTGGCCGGCGGCCCGGGCTTCTTCCGCCCGCCTGACGATTCGGTCAACCAGTTTCGTCTCGTCGACCACAAGTTCGACGCAGCCGGACAGAGTCACGCCCTTGTTGTGCAGCATCGCATCAAGCGCCTCGGCTTGCGCCACCGTGCGCGGGAAGCCATCCAGGATAAACCCCTTGCGGGCATCCGCTTCCTCGATACGGTCCGCAACGATGCCGACGACGATCTCGTCCGACACCAGACCGCCGGAATCCATCACCGCCTTGGCCTTCTGGCCAACCGGCGTTCCGGCCGCCACAGCGGCTCTCAGCATATCCCCGGTCGATAATTGCGGAATGCCGAACCTGTCGACAATCCGCTGCGCCTGCGTCCCCTTGCCCGCCCCCGGCGGCCCCAGCAGAATCAGCCTCATCTACGCTTTCCCTTGAGCTTGTTCCTCTTGATCAGGCCCTCGTATTGATGCGCAAGCAGGTATCCATGCACCTGCGCAACTGTATCCATCGTCACGGAGACGACGATCAGGATCGAGGTACCGCCAAAGTAAAACGGCAGACCGCTCTGGGAAACGAGCACTTCGGGTAACAGACAGACAAACGTCAGATAGATCGCACCGATGACGGTGATGCGCGACAGCACGTAGTCGATATGCTGCGCCGTGCGCTCGCCGGGCCGGATGCCGGGAATGAAGCCGCCGTGCTTTTTCAGGTTGTCGGCGGTCTCGACCGGGTTGAACACGATCGCGGTGTAGAAGAACGCAAAGAAGATGATCAGCGCCGCATAGAGCAGCATGAACAGCGGACGCCCGTGACCGAGATAGGCATTGAGCGTCTGCAGCCACTCCGGCCCGCCCTGCGCGGCAAACCCGGTGATCGTCGTCGGCAGCAACAGCAGCGACGAGGCGAAGATCGGCGGGATGACGCCGGACGTATTGAGCTTGAGCGGCAGGAACGACGTCTGCCCCTCATAGACCCGGTTGCCTACCTGCCGCTTGGGATAATTGATCAGCAGCCGGCGCTGGGCGCGCTCGACAAACACGATCAGCGCGATCACGCCGATGCCCATCAGCAGCACCATCAGGATGATGCCGACCGACAGCGCGCCCTGGCGGCTGAGTTCGAGCGTTCCGGCGATCGCCGACGGCAGTTCCGCGATGATGCCGGCGAAGATGATCAGCGAGGTCCCGTTACCAATGCCGCGGGCGGTGATCTGCTCGCCCAGCCACATCAGGAACAGCGTGCCGCCCGTCAGCGTCAGCACCGTGGAAATGCGGAAGAACATGCCCGGATCGCGCACGGCCGTGCCGGACGATTCCAGACCGACCGAAATGCCATAGGCCTGGAACAGGGCGAGCACCACGGTCAGATACCGGGTGTACTGGTTGATCTGGCGCCGCCCCGACTCGCCTTCCTTCTTCAGCGATTCGAGAGTCGGGCTCACCGTCGTCAGAAGCTGGATGATGATCGATGCCGAGATGTACGGCATGATGTTGAGCGCGAAAATCGCCAGACGACCGACCGCGCCGCCCGAAAACATGTTGAACAGCCCGAGCACACCGCCCTGCTGCGACTTGAAAATCTCGGCAATCGCGTCAGGGTTGATCCCCGGCAGCGGGATGTAGGTGCCAAGCCGGTAGACGATCAGGGCGCCCAGCGTGAACCAGATGCGCTTCTTCAGTTCGTCCGCCTTCGCAAGCGCGCCGA
>CALCZO010000127.1 GCA_937903315.1 uncultured Alphaproteobacteria bacterium | reverse complement strand
TGCGCTGCATCGGCTCGACCACCTACAAGGAATATCGCCAGCATTTCGAGAAGGATCGCGCGCTGGTGCGCCGGTTCCAGAAGATCGATGTCAACGAGCCCTCGGTGCCCGATGCGATCGAGATCCTGAAGGGGCTGAAGCCCTATTTCGAGGAATACCACCGGCTGAAATACACGTCCGAGGCGATCAAGGCGGCGGTGGAGCTGTCGCACCGCTACATTCACGACCGCAAGCTGCCGGACAAGGCGATCGACGTGATCGACGAATCTGGTGCGGCGCAGATGCTGCTGCCCGAGGGGCGGCGCAAGAAGACGCTCGGCATCAAGGAGATCGAGGCAACCATTGCCACGATGGCGCGGATCCCGCCCAAGACGGTGTCCAAGGACGATGCGGAGGTGCTGGAGCATCTCAACACCACGCTCCAGCGTGTCGTCTATGGTCAGGACGATGCGATCAAGCAGCTCTCCGCTGCGATCAAGCTCGCCCGTGCCGGCCTGCGCGACACCGAAAAGCCGATCGGCGCCTATCTGTTCTCCGGCCCGACCGGCGTCGGCAAGACAGAAGTGGCGCGGCAACTGTCGAAGGCGCTTGGCGTTGAACTGCTGCGGTTCGACATGTCGGAATACATGGAACGGCACACGGTCAGCCGCCTGATCGGTGCACCGCCCGGCTATGTCGGCTTCGATCAGGGCGGGCTTCTGACCGATGGCGTCGACCAGAACCCGCATTGCGTGCTGCTGCTCGACGAGATCGAGAAGGCTCATCCCGACCTCTACAACATCCTGTTGCAGGTGATGGATCACGGCAAGCTGACCGATCACAACGGCAAGCAGGTCTCGTTCCGCAATGTCATCCTGATCCTGACCACCAATGCCGGCGCCTCCGACATGGCGAAGGCGGCGTTCGGCTTCACCCGCGCGCGCCGCGAAGGGGACGACACCGAAGCGATCAACCGGCTGTTCACACCCGAATTCCGCAACCGGCTCGATGCGGTCATCTCGTTCGGCCAGTTGCCGAAGGAGGTCATTGCGCAGGTCGTCGACAAGTTCGTGCTGCAACTCGAAGCCCAACTGTCGGACCGGAACGTGACCATCGAACTCACCGATGCGGCACGGGCCTGGCTGGTCGACAACGGCTATGACGAGACGATGGGCGCACGACCGATGGCGCGTCTCATTCAGACGGCGATCAAGACGCCGCTGGCCGATGAGGTCCTGTTCGGCAAGCTGCGCAAGGGCGGGGTCGTCCGCGTCGTCGTGCGCAAGGAGGGGGGCAAGCCGGTGCTCGGGTTCGACTATCCCGAAGGGCCGGTCTCGCCCAAGCCCGAGGCTGTTGTTGCCGATGCCGGCAAGGGCGGCAAGGCTGCGCCGCGTCGCCGCAAGGCACCGGAGCCGACCTGATCGTGTGGCGTGTCGCAGTCATCGCCCTGGCGCTGCTCGCCGGGGCGGGCGGCGCCCATGCGACGCTCTACATGTCCGAGCGGGACGGCGTCGCTTACGTATCCGGCGCGTTCGAGAAGGCCGACGTAGCGCGGTTTGCCGAATTTCTCGCGCAACGGCGCACCGTGCCGCTGTCGGTGATCTATCTCGACAGCTTCGGCGGTGAGGTTGCGGCGGGAATCGCGCTGGGGCGGGCGATCCGCAAGGCGCGGCTGGCAACAGCGGTTGATGCATCGCGCTCGCGCTGCGACAGCGCCTGTACGCTGATTTTTGCCGGCGGCGTGCGGCGGCATTATGTGGCGAGCGATGCGGTGTTCGAGGGGTTTTCCAGCCGCGGCGGTCTCGGGTTTCATCCGGCGCATCAGCGCGATCCGGCATGGACCCGGGCGGAGATCAGCGCCAAGGGCACCGCGATGATGGCGGCGCATTACCGTGCAATGGGTCAGCCCGGTGCGGTCGAGATGATGCGGCGGGCCGGGTTTTCGTCGATGTATCGCCCGTCCGGGCAGACGGCGCTTGCGTTGCGCATCGCGACATCGCTTTCGCGCCCCTGAGCCGGTGGCTTGCAGCGCACGGGCGGCTGCGCTAATCCGTCCTTAGCCCTCTATCCTTCGGTTGCCCGTGACTCCTCGCCTCGTTCCCGACACCAATCGCGCCTGGTATGTCTGTGGCTTGAGAGATGCCGTCGGATTGCCAGTTGTCCTGCTGATCACCACGATGCTGGGGATCGGCGGGCTGGTGCGCGATATCGGCTATCCTGCCTGGGCCGGCACGCTGTCGACCCTGCTG
>CALCZO010000126.1 GCA_937903315.1 uncultured Alphaproteobacteria bacterium | reverse complement strand
CGTCGGCGAAGTCGAGGTTGATCAGGCCGGGCTTGACGATCAGATCGGTGATCGATGCCACGCCCGAATAGAGCACCTGATCAGCCATCGAAAAGGCTTCGGCAAACGTCGTGCGCTCGTTGGCGACCCGGAACAGGTTCTGGTTCGGGATCACGATCAGCGTATCGACCGACTTCTGCAATTCGGCGATGCCGGCCTCGGCGACCGACATGCGGCGCGGGCCTTCGAAATGGAACGGCTTGGTGACGACGCCGACGGTCAGGATGCCCATCTCGCGCGCCGCGCGGGCCACAACGGGAGCGGCTCCGGTGCCGGTGCCGCCGCCCATGCCGGCGGTGATGAACACCATATGCGCACCCGCAAGCTGGTCGCGGATCTCATCGAGCACCTCTTCGGCCGCCGAACGTCCGACTTCCGGCATCGAGCCGGCACCCAGACCTTCGGTCACCTGCACCCCCATCTGCACGCGACGATCGGCGCGCGAGAGGCGAAGGGCCTGTGCATCCGTATTGGCGACGACAAAGTCGACCCCGATAAGGCCGCACTCGATCATGTTGTTCACGGCGTTGCCACCCGCACCGCCGCAGCCGAAAACCGTGATCCGCGGCTTGAGTTCCCGAATGTCGGGCGCCTGCAGCGTGATGGTCATCTCAAGGCCTCTTTCCGTTTGGGACGCAGCACGCGCCGCCGTTACTACTCAACCTGTCATGTGACGCTACAGAAACATGGTTAAGCGATTGTAAGCGCGGCGATCGGCAGAACGATTTGTTTGCCATGACCTTTGCCGCGCCCGCTCAGAAGTTGTCCTTCAGCCATTGGCCGACCCGGCCGAAGTATCCGCCGGTGCCCGTTGCCAGCATCCGGCCGCGGCTCGGCTCGAAGTGTTCCAGCGCGGCAACCTGCGGATAGACCAGCAGACCGACCGCCGTGGCAAAGGCCGGCGACTTGGCCGCATCGGGCAACCCCTGAATGCCGACCGGCCGGCCGATACGCACATGCTTGGTCAGGATCGTCCGCGCCAGCTCCGGCAGGCCGGCAATCTGCGAGGCCCCGCCCGTCAGCACGATCCGCTGGCTGGCGTTGAGGGCAAACCCCGCCCGTTGCAGCCGGTCGCGCACCAGTTCGAGAATTTCCTCGACCCGCGGCTTGACGATCCGCGTGATCTGCGAGCGCGGCACCTGATTGGGGTAATCGCGTGAATCGTCCCCGACCTGCCGGATGGCGATCAGGTCGCGGTCATCCGCCGCGGTCTCGATGCACGAGCAGGTCAGCGTCTTGAGCCGTTCGGCATCTTCAAGACGCATCGACAGCCCGCGCGCCAGATCCATCGTGATGTGATTGCCGCCCACCGCCACCGCATCGCAATGGACCAGCCGGCCGCGCTGGAAAATGCTGACGCTCGTGGTTCCGCCGCCGAAATCGACGCAGACGACGCCCATTTCCGCCTCGTCGTCGACAAGGGTCGACAACGCCGAGGCATAGGGCGTCGCCACCATCGCCTCGACCTTGAGATGGCCGCGCTCGACCGCCAGCATCAGGTTGCGCTGGGCCAGCAGGTCGCAGGTGGTGACATGCATGTCGACATGCAGGTGATCGCCGATCATGCCGCGCGGATCGCGGATGTGGCGCGATTCATCGAGGCAGTAGCCGATCGGCAGCGAATGCAGCACGGTGCGGCCCGGCGTCATCGACTGGCTGGTCGCCGCATCCATCACCCGGTGCACTTCCGAATCGGCAATCGTGCGCCGGTGCAGCGTGACCGAGCCGGTGAAATGCCGCGACGCGAGCCGCCCGCCGCTCATGTTGACGATCGTGCTCTCGACATGCACGCCGGCCATCCGTTCCGCTGCGTCAACCGCAAGGCGAACGGCGCGCTCGGCGTCCTCGAGATCGACGACAACGCCTCCCTTGATGCCGCGCGAGCGCTGATGGCCGATGCCGAGCACACGCATCCGGTGGGTGCGGCCGCGCAAGGTATCGCTCGCCTCCATCGGGTCGAGCCGGGCGATCAGGCAGGCCACCTTGCTGGTGCCGACATCGAGCGCGGACAGGATGGCGCTTTTCTTCGCCGGAACCGGCTTGATCCTCGGAGACAATCCGTCACGACCAGACATCAGCCACGCCTTTTCAGTTTCTCGATGCGCTTTTCGAGCGCCTCGTTGCGGGTTTGCGCCGCCTCCTCGCTCAGCCGGACGACGATCCGCCCCGGCTGTCTGAGATCAACCGCGATGATATCGCGCGATAGAAGCCGCGTTGTGCGGTCAACCTCGGCCAGATGCGCCAGCGCCTGGGCCGGCTCTTCCTCCGGCAGCTTGACGTCGATGCCGCTCTTGAGCTTGAGCGTCCAGCGCCGTTCCCCGACCAGCGTGCCCGCACGCACCTGATCGGACAGTTCCGGCACCTCGAGCAGGATGCCGACATATTCCTTGATCCGCTTGTTGGCCCCCTCGCCCACCACATGGGGCAGGGTCACGAACCGGTCATCGCGCAGCGCGTCGATCGCGGTGCCGTCAGCGGAAACGACGCGCACCTGCCCGTCCTTCTGCCACAGGGCGAACGGCGAGCGCTCGGTGATGTCGATGGCCAGCCGGTTGGGATAGAGCTTGGTCACCGACGCCTCGGCGATCAGCGGCACCTGCTTGAGCCGTTCCTGCACGGCACGGATATCGAGAAACGGCAGCGACGTGGTGGCCGGCATCGATGCTGCCGCAAACACCTCGTCGACCGACAGTTCGGAATTGCCGGTGACCGCCACGGACGCAATCCGCATGCCCAGCATCCGGGCCGCGATATCCTGCATGCTGCCATAATCGGCACGGAAGCGGTCATAGTGGCCGCCGGCGTAGAACCCGCCTGCGGCAAACCCGGCCAGAATCAGCAAGGCGGCGAGCGATCCGATCCCGCGCGGGATGCCACGGCGCTGAAATGCCGCGCGGCGCGCGGCTGCGCGACGGGCCCGGCGATCAAGCCAGGCCTCCCGCCACGCGTCGATGGACAGGAGCGTTGCCACCCTGTCCCTCAGCGCTCCAGCGAAGCGTCCTCCACCATCCATGTCACCAACTCGCTGAAGGACATGCCCGCATGGGCCGCCAGTTCGGGCACCAGCGAGGTCTCGGTCATCCCCGGCTGGGTGTTGACTTCCAGACAGACGAGGGTGTCGGTATCCTCGTCGTAGCGGAAATCAGCACGGCTCACGCCCCGGCAACCGAGCGCCTCATGCGCCCGCTCTGACAGTTCTTGGACCTTGCGGTAAACATTTGGTTTAAGCTTTGCCGGCAGGACGTGAATTGATCCGCCTTTCGAGTACTTTGCCTCGTAATCGTAGAAGGCCGTCGACGGCGAGAGGATCTCGATGACATCGAGCGCCTTCGCCCCGTCGCGGTAGCCCATCACGGCACAGGTCAGCTCCCGGCCGGGGATGAACCGCTCGACCAGCAGCGTCTCGCCATAGGGCCAGTCCGGCCGGGCCAGTTCCTGCGGCGGATGGCTGCGGTCCTCCTTGACGATGACGACACCGAAGGACGAGCCTTCCGAGACCGGCTTGGCGACATAGGGCGGGGTCATGACATGGCGCTTCGCCGCTTCGAAACGGCTGACCGTCACGCCTTCGGCCACCGGCACGCCCGCCAGCGCCATCATCACCTTGGCGACATCCTTCTTCATCGCCATGGCCGAGGCGAGCACGCCCGAATGGGTGTAGGGAATACCCAGAACCTCCAGCAGGCCGGGAATGCAGCCGTCCTCGCCGTATTTGCCATGCAGCACATTGAAGGCGACATCCGGCTTGAGCCGGGCCAGCACCGAGGCGACATCGCGGTCGACATCGACTTCCGTGACCCTGAACCCCGCCTGTCGCAGCGCGCCGGCGCAGGCCGCGCCGGAATTGAGGCTGACCGGGCGTTCGGCGGACAGGCCACCCATCAGGACGGCAACATGTTTCATGGCTGAGCTTTCTGATTCGCAACTGCAACCAGACAAGCGCAAGACATCTTAAGAAGTGTTAACCATGCGCGGCAGGACGATGGCACCGGCGCGGACGGACGGGACAATCCGTCAGGCCCTGAGCACGCCGATCCGCTTGACTTCCCAGTCGAGCACCTGCCCGCTGGTGGCCAGAACGCGCGCGCGGACCAGTTCGCCCAGCGCTTCGATCTCGGCGGCGGTCGCGCCGTCCTCGGCAATCAGGAAGTTGGCGTGCTTCTCGCTCATCCGCGCATTGCCGACCTTCAGGCCCCGGCACCCGGCGGCATCGATCAGCCGCCATGCCGAATGGCCGGGCGGGTTCTTGAACGTCGAACCGGCCGTGCGGACCTTGGTCTCCTGATCGCGCTCGCGGTGCTCCTGCACCCGGCGATTGGTCTCGGCCACCGCCTCCGGGGCCTTGGCAAAACCCTGCAGCAACGCCTCTGTGAACACGATGCCATCGGCGATCCGGCTGGCGCGGTATTCGAACTTCATATCCTCGGCTGTCAGCGTCACGACCTCGCCGGCCCGGGTCACCGCCGTTGCCGCGACAAACCGCTCGCGCGTCTCGCCCTCGATCTCGGGATTGGTGTTGGAGCGCGTGCCGGCGTTCATCCGCAACGCCCCGCCGATCGAACCGGGAATGCCGAACAGGAATTCAAGCCCGCCGATGCCCGCCTCGGCCGCCTTGAGGCCCACCGCACGGTCCGCCGCCATCGCCCCGACGCGCAGCCGCGCGCCGTCCAGCACCTCGATCTGGCCGAAGGTCTTGGGTTGCAGCCGGATGACCA
>CALCZO010000125.1 GCA_937903315.1 uncultured Alphaproteobacteria bacterium | reverse complement strand
CGCGAGTTCATTCAGGACAACGCGCTCAACGTCGCCAATCTCGACATCTGAGGCCGGGCGGTCATTCGTCCTTCGGGCGCGAGGAGCGCAGCGACTTGATGCCGGAACGGCCCTTCTTGTCGGCAATGCGCCGTTCGACCGAGGCTTTCGTCGGTTTCGTCGCCCGTCGTTTCGGCGGCGGCGGGGCGGCGGCCTGACGGATCAGCGCGACCAGCCGATCGCGTGCATCCTGCCGGTTGCGATCCTGCGTGCGGAACTGATCAGCGACGATCACGATCACCCCGTCCTTGGTCAGCCGCCGGCCGGCAAGCTGCATCAGCCGGATCGCGACCGCATCGGGCAGCGCGCGCGACCGGCGTGCATCGAAGCGGAGCTGGACCGCCGTTGCGACCTTGTTGACATTCTGGCCGCCGGGCCCGGACGAGCGGACAAAGGTTTCCTCGAACTCGCTGTCGTCGAGGGTGATGGCGGCTGTAATCTCGATCATCGCGTTCAGTAGCCCCGCTCCGGATCGACCCGGCAGAGCAGCGGCGCGCCGGCCTCGAAGCGGCCGATCTCGGCCATGATGCAGGCGACCACGGCGTCGGGCATCGAATCGGCGGCGACATGCGGGGTGACGATCACGTTGTCCATCGCCCAGAACGGGCTGGCCGGCGGCAACGGTTCCTCGACGAACACATCGAGCGAGGCAGAGCGCAGCGCACCTGTCGTCAAGGCTTCGACCAGATCGGCGTCCTTGACCGCGTCGCCCCGGCCGGCATTGATGAAACACGGCCCGCCAAGCGGGCCGGGATGCCTGAGGCCAGCAATCAGGCGCCGGTCGATCAGCCCGCGCGTCTGAGGCGTCGAGGGCAGCAGGTTGACCAGAATGTCGGTAGCGGCAAGGAACGGACCGAGCCCGGCGGCGCCGTGGAAGGGTTCGACCCCGTCTGCCGACCGCGCCGACCGGCTCCATCCGGCGACCTTGAAGCCGACGGCCCTCAGCCCGTAGGCAGCGGCCCGGCCCATCTCGCCGAAACCGAGGATACCGACCGTCACCTCCCGGGCAGCCGGCTGGTCGCGCTGGTCCCAGCGTGCCAACCGCTGGCTGGCGAGATAGTCACAGGTCTGGCGCAGGTGCAGCAGGGCGTGCAGCACGACGTATTCGACCATCCGTCCGGTCAGATCGGCATCGACGATGCGGATCACCGGCACGTTCGCCGGCGGATCGGCCTTCATGATGTGATCGACGCCGGCCCCGGGCGAGGAGATCAGCAGCGGCGCCGGCGTGCGGCGGAAAATGGCCGGGTCGGGCTTCCAGCAGGTCAGATAGTAGCGCTCGGGCAACGGCTGGTCCGGCCCTTCATAGACGATGAACGCGCGCGCCGGATCGGCCGCGCGGAAACGGGCGAGCCAGGGAGCGATATCCCAGCGACCATAGGCGACGACGACGGGCACCTTGCCGGCGGACATGCGATGTTTCCTCTCCCAACCAACAGTGGTCATGATAACCTGATGCCTTCACCGGAGGCCAGCCATGGATGTGACCACGATGGATGCCGCGACGCTTGCCCGTCGTATCGATCAGGGGCGCGGCGTTCAACCCGCCGATCTCGTCATCCGCAACGGCCGGATGTACGACCTAGTTACCGGCGCGCTGGTCGAAACCGACGTGGCAATCTCTGGCGACACCATCGTCGGCACCTATGGCCGCTACGAGGGCCGCCGCGAGATCGATGCCGCCGGGCGGATCATCGTGCCGGGGTTCATCGACACCCATACCCATGTCGAGTCCTCGCTGCTGACGCCGCAGGAGTTCGACCGCTGCATCCTGCCCTATGGCGTCACCACGGTGATCTGCGACCCGCACGAGATCGCCAACGTGATCGGGGCGGAGGGAATCCGCTATTTTCTCGACTCGGCGCAAACGACGGTGATGGACCTGTTTGTCAACCTGTCGAGCTGCGTGCCGGCGACGCATCTGGAAACGGCGGGTGCGCGGCTCGACGCCGCCGATCTCGTGGCGCTCAGGACCCATCCCAAGGTGCTGGGGCTGGCCGAGTTCATGAACTTTCCCGGCGTCCTGATGAAGGACGAGGGGTGCCTTGCCAAGCTCGCCGCCTTCCACGGCGGGCATATCGACGGTCATGCGCCGCTGCTGCGCGGCCGTGATCTCAACGGCTATCTGGCCGCTGGCATCCGCACCGACCATGAATGCACCGGCGCGGAGGAAGCGCGGGAGAAACTGTCGAAAGGCATGCAGATCCTGATCCGGGAAGGCTCGGTGTCGAAAGACCTGCACGCGCTGGCGCCGGTCCTGACCGAGACGACCTCGCCGTTCTGCGCCTTCTGCACCGACGATCGCAACCCGCTCGATGTCGCCGAGGAGGGCCATCTCGATTATCTGATCCGCACCGCCATCGCGCTCGGTGTGCCGCCGCTGGCCGCCTATCGGGCAGCGAGCCTGTCGGCGGCGCGCATCTTCGGCCTCAGGGACCGCGGGCTGGTCGCGCCGGGCTGGCGGGCCGATCTTGCCCTGATCGACGGGCTGGAGACCTGCCGGGTCTCGAGCGTGATTGCAGCGGGGCGCGAGGTGCGTCCGGCGCTGTTCGATGCGCGGCCTGCCGTTGCCCCGGTCGGGCGGGGCAGCATGAAGGCCCGCACCGTCACCGCCGCCGACTTCCGCATTCCGGCGAGGGGGGGAGCCGTGCCGGTCATCGGCGTCATCCCGGGCAAGATCATCACCGAGCACCTCAGGCTCGACCTGCCGGAGCGCGAAGGCGCGCTGCTCGCCGACCCGGCACAGGATGCGGTCAAGGTGGCGGTGGTCGAACGGCACGGGAAATCCGGCCCCGACGCCGGCATCGGCCGCGGCTTCGTCAGGGGCTTCGGGATGCAACGCGGCGCGATCGCCTCGTCGGTCGGCCATGACAGCCACAACATCACGGTCGTCGGCGCGGACGATGCCGACATGGCGGTCGCGGCCAATCGGCTCGGCGCAATCGAGGGCGGCTTCGTCGTGGTCGACAACGGCACCGTGCTGGCCGAACTGGCACTGCCGGTGGCCGGGCTGATGAGCCTGATGCCCTATGGCGAGGTCAGGGCCGAACTGGTGCGGCTCAGGGCGGCGGCACGCAGCCTCGGCGTGACGCTGGCCGAGCCGTTCCTGCAGGTCGCCTTCCTGCCGCTGCCGGTGATCCCGCATCTCAAGATCAGCGACCTCGGTCTGGTCGATGTCGATGCCTTCGCGCTGATCGATTTGTGACATTGACCGGCCGGGTGCCTAGAAAAATCCATGATGACACCCCACACTCTAGCCGTCCGTCACGTTGGCCGTTTCGGCCCCTCGCCACGGACGCAAGGAGGATGGCCTATGACCCCGCAAGAACGCGAGGTAATCGACAGCATTTTTGACCGGCTCAGGGCAGCGGCCAACCAGCCGCGCGACCCGGAGGCCGAGCGGCACATTGCCGATCTGGTCCGCCAGCAACCCTATGCGACCTACGCATTGGCCCAGTCGGTCTATGTGCAGGAGCAGGCGCTCAACAACCTGCAGGCCGAGGTTGACGCCCTCACGGCCGAGCGAGACCAGTTGCGCGAGGCGGCCCGGCAGCAGCAGGCCCAGCCGCAGCAGTCGGGTGGCTTTCTCTCCGGCCTGTTCGGCGGCGGCGCCCGTCCGCAGGCGGAGGCGGCCCCACAGCCCGGCCCGTGGAACCGGCAGCCCGGCGCAGCCTTCGGCCAGCAGGCGGCGGCAGAGGCCCCCGCCCCGGCCGGCAGCCCGTGGAGCCGGGCCGGCAGCGCACCGCAGCAGCCTGCCGCCGGTGGCGGTTCGGGCTTTCTCGGCACCGCGCTGACCACTGCGGCCGGCGTCGCCGGCGGCATGGTGGTCGGCAATATGCTGATGAACGCCTTCAAGGGCGGATCGGGCGACAAGGCGGCCTCGCAGCCGGCGTCCGATTTCCAGCCCTTCGGCAGCCGCGATGAAGCCGAGCGTCATGCGGCCAACCATGACCAGAACGCCCATCAGGGCGATCACCATGGCTATGACGAGGCCAATTACGGTGATGACGGCGATTACGGTGGCGACAGCTACGACGCCTGACCGGCCCTGCCGACCGCGACAATGACAACCCGCCCGGCGGGAACTCCGGGCGGGTTTTTCATGTCTTGCGTGACGGTCAGATCACGACGACCTTGGAACCGACACGGACCCGTTCGTAGAGATCGGTGACGTCCTCGTTGCGCATGCGGATGCAGCCGGACGAGACGGCCTGGCCGATGGTGCTGGGCTCGTTGGTGCCGTGGATGCGATAGAGCGAGGAGCCGAGATAGAGCGCGCGGGCGCCGAGCGGATTGTCCGGTCCGCCGGCCATGAAACGCGGCAGGTCCGGCCGACGCTTGAGCATCTCGGACGGCGGCGTCCAGCTTGGCCATTCGGCCTTGCGGGTGACCGATTTGACCCCGGCCCATTCAAAACCGGGACGGCCGACGCCGATGCCATAGCGCAGCGCGGTGCCGCCCGGCCCGACGAGATAGAGGAAGCGGTTGGGCGTATCGATCACGATCGTGCCGGCGCGATGCGGGCCGGAATAGCTGACCTGCTGGCGCTCGTATTTGGCATCGAAGCCCGATACCTGCGGCATCGGCGCCAGACGCGGTGCGCCCGAGGGGGCCGCGCGCGGTGCCGGTTCGGGCTCGTCAGGCAGCATCATCGCCCCGCCCTGCCCGGTCGCATAGGCCGGCACCGCTGCCGTGTGGCGAACCGGCACCGACTGTTGCACCACGGGCGCATAGGTCTGTGCCCGGCCGGCATTGCCGGTAACCAGAAATTCGATCAGGCCGCCGCCAAGATTGCCCCGCGCGCGCGCCTCCTGCGCCGAGACCGGCATTGCCAAGCCCAACCCTACCATCACCGCGAGGCAGGAAACCGATACGCTTTTCATCATCGCCAAACCCGACTGACCAGACCAGAACCCGTTCGTGCGCAAGATCCGCGCAGGAACACGTTCAGCCTAGGGCGCGAGACGACGCGGAAAGGTTAATGCGACAGGCCGCGTTAACGGATTTCGGGTTGGTTAACCCTGTTCGATCAGCGAGGGAAAACAGCGCCTTAACCGGCACGGTAAACAGGTGTGATCCCGTTAACGTTAATGCTTTGCTGACGTGGCCGATCAGGCAGGCGCGCCCGCGACCGGGCGAGGCAGCATCATGAGGCAAGTCCAGTCGATTGCGGGGTCAGACGGGTCCGGCAGCGGCCGGTCGCAGGCGGGCCAGAACCAGTGTGCGCAGACCGGCGATATCGAGCACAAGCGCCAGTGCGCCATAGATTGCCGCACCGCACCCGGCGAGCATCAGCAATTCGGCAACGCCGGGATTGTGCCCGCGCAACGGCAGCAGGGCCATTGTCATGACCAGCCCGGCGACGAGGACGCGGCCGATCTCGCCCCATGGCACGCGCACCGGAGCCAGCCGTGCGGCCAGTCCGATCATCACCACCAGTCCGGCCGTAAAGCCAGCCGAGGTCGCCAGCGCGCCATGGCTACCGTCCGTGCCCGGCACGAACAGGAGGGCAGCGGCCGTGACGGCAAGGCTGACCAGCGCCGAGACGATGACCGGCGTGGTCCGCCGGGCAATCTGGAACAGCGGATTGATCGCATACTGGATCAGCGCGAAGGCAAACAGACCGGGCAACAGCAATGTCAGATAGCGGGCAAAGGCGCCCTGATAACTTGCGCCGACGAACACCGCTTCGAACGCCGGCAGGGCGAGCCAGATGCCGAGGGTGGCCGGGACCAGAACCGCCAGCAGCACGGCAATGTTGCGGCCGAGCTGCTCCTGCGCCGCAGCGGCGCCGCGTTCGCTCTCGGCCCGCACCGCAAGCTGGAACAGGACGATATCGAGGCCCGAACCGATGGTGGCGACCAGTTTGAGGCCGATGTCGAGCGCCAGTGAATAGCGGCCGCTTTCGGCAATGCCGTGATGGAGCGCGACGCCCGAACGGACCATCAGCATGAGGGCGAGAAACATCAGGTTGGCGACGATCAGCGGCGCGGCATAGCGGGCGAACTGGCCGAGCAGGGCCGAGCGCGGCACTGCGGCTGTATCCTTCGGAAGCTGGAAGAACCGGGCCGAAATGGCAACCGAGGCGAGTGCACTGAGGCAGAGGCCGAACAGCACGACATCGGCCCGGCACCACATCAGCGCCGCGCCAAGCATCAGCACGATCGCCGCGACATTGCGCAGGATGACCAGCGCGGCGTAGCGGCGGCTGTGGAACCCGGCACGGGCCAGCGCGGCACGATAGTCGAACAGTCCATTCGACAACGCCACCAGCGGGGCCATCGCCGCAACCAGCGCGCTGGCACCCAGCCCGCCGCCGGACAGGTACAGCACGACCGCCGCGATGCTGAGCAGGACCGCCAGCGCGCCGGTGCCGCGATTGAGCGTCGGCAGCAGGCCGGGATCAGCCGCAGCCTGCTTCTCGCCATAGAAGCGATTGGTGGAGAGCCGCAACCACTCGAACAGCAGCGTCTGCAGCACCGAACCGGCGGCAACCGCCAGCGCATAGGTGCCGAATTCGGCGGCGCCGATGTAATAGGCAACGCCGAGGCCGAGCGCAAAGTTGGCGGCTGCGTTGAAGGTGAATGTGATCAGTGTCAGCATCGTGATGGAAAAGTCCTAGCGCAAACCGCATAAGGAACGTTTAATCGCATCCGCGCGCCTCAGCGCGCCGTGCCGCCTTCGCTGATGCCCCTTGCTGCTTTCCTGTCATGACATCCCGTTTGTTTCCCGTCGCGCTCGGGCTTTGCGCGGTATTCGTCATCACGCTGATGAACGGGCTGATCAAGGCGCTGTCGCCGGGGTTCGAGACGGGGCAGGTTGCGTTCATGCGCTATCTGTCGGGCGGCACGTTCGCGCTGATGCTGGCGGTGGTGATGCGCCCCGGCTGGCCGCGCAGCGACACGCTGAAGCCGCAGATCGCGCGCGGCGTGCTGGGGGCGATCTCGGGAACCAGCTTTTTCTTCGCGCTGCGCTCGCTCAGCCTCGCCGATGCGTTCACCATCGGCTTTCTGGCACCGCTGTTCATGGTGCTGTTCGGTCTCCTCTTTCTCAAGGAGCGGCCGCGCGGGGTCGATCTGGTCGCCGTGGGGCTCGGATTTGCCGGCATGCTGGTGATCGTGCACGGCGCGGGCGACGGCGGGCCGCGGCCCTGGGCCGGCATTGCTGCCTGCGCGCTGTCGGCCGTCACCTATGCGCTGGCCATGACCATGTTGCGCTCGCTGGCGCAGAAGGAAGCGCTGCTGCTGATCGTCCTGTTCCAGCACTGGATCGCTACCCTGCTGCTGGCACCGGCAGCGATCGTGGTCTGGCAGCCGCCCTCGCTGGCCGACACCGGCCTGTTCTTCCTGGCCGCCGCGCTGGGCGTGATCGGCCACCTGCTGTTTGCCCGCGCCTATGCGATGGCGGCGGCCGCGCGCCTGGCACCGCTGGAATATTCGGCGTTGATCTATGCTGCCGCGCTCGACTTTGTCTGGTTCGGCACGCTGGTCAGCACCCAGACGCTGGTGGGCGCAGGGCTGATCATTCTGGGCGTGCTGATCGCCTCGCGGCGTTAACCCTGTCACTGCCGGACAGGCCGGACCGCACGACCAAAGTCGCGGGGCGTGCTTGACAGACAACCCGGCGCTTACTAACTACCCTAGCGTTGATAGCACTCTCGTCCGGTGAGTGCTAACAGCCGCGCCTCGTGAGGGCGGCCGTTGGCACTCGAACAGGAAACCGGTTCCGGGAACGGTTCAGACAAGAAGGAAGAGAACCAATGAAGTTTCGTCCGTTGCATGACCGCGTCGTCGTCCGTCGCCTGAACAGCGAGGAAAAGACGAAGGGCGGCATCATCAT
>CALCZO010000124.1 GCA_937903315.1 uncultured Alphaproteobacteria bacterium | reverse complement strand
TCGGCTTCATCACGCCGATGACCCATAACTTCTGCGAGAGCTGCAACCGCGTGCGACTCACCTGCACCGGCACGCTTTACATGTGCCTCGGGCAGGATGACGCTGCCGATCTGCGCCATGTCCTGCGGGCATCGGAAGGCGACGAGGCGGTGCTCAAGGCCATTGACGAAGCGATCGGCCGCAAGCCCAAGGGCCACGATTTCATCATCGACCGGCGGACGCAGCAGCCCGCCGTACTGCGCCATATGAGCCTGACCGGCGGCTGATTCCGATCTTTGCAAGGGGTCGCGGCGGCGCCGTCCCCGTTCTTCAGGTGCGCGTTGTTTGCAGCCCTCTCCCCCAATACACGCGGCATTCTGGCTATGGTCAGCGCGTCGGTCGTGTTCATTTTTTCAGATTCGCTGGCGAAGTATGCGGCGCAGTTCTGGCCCGTGGGCCAGATTCTGACGATCCGCGGGCTGTTCTCGGTGTTGATCGGGGTCGTCGTCGTGATCGTCTACCGGATGTGGCACCGCATCGGTGCCTTGCGGGAACCGATCGTGATCGGCCGGTCACTGGTCGAGGGATTTACGACCATCACCTTCATCTCGGCCCTGCCGATGATGCCGATCGCCGATCTGACGTCGATCCTGATGCTCAGCCCGCTCGTCATCACGGCGTTGGCGATCGTGGTCTATGGCGAGGTGGTCGGCTGGCGCCGCTGGAGCGCGATTGTCGCCGGGTTTGCCGGCATGCTGCTGATTGTCCAGCCTTCAGGCGGTGCAACGGCCGCAGCGCCGCAGTATTTTCTGGGTGCCGCGCTGGGGCTGTGTGCCGTGTTCGGCGTGGCGGTCCGCGACATCATCACGCGGAAGCTCAACGCTGATATTCCAAGCGTCGTTGTCACCGTCGGGACGAGCCTCGGCGCGGGCGGGGCCGGACTCGTGCTGTCAATGTTCCAGCCCTGGGCCGGCTTCGAGTGGGTGCCCTTCCTGTGCTGCGTCGTGGCTGCCGCCATCGTCACCGCGGGCAACTTTCTGGTGGTCCTCGCCTGCCGCGAGGCCGATCTGTCGCTGGTCGCGCCCTATCGGTTCTCGGCGGTGATCTGGGCCATCATGCTCGGCGCGCTGGTCTTCGGGGAGTATCCGGGCTGGCTGTCGCTTGTCGGCATGGCGATCATTGTCGCCAGCGGCGTCTACACACTGCACCGCGAACGGGTCCGCCGCCGCGAGGCACAGCGCGACAAGACCTGACGGTCGCAAGCATCGGCAACCCGTGCGCGACTTTCGTCGTGGGGGGCTATTGTGGCGGCTGAAAGGCGCGTGTAAGACAGTCTTAAGGTTTTCGACCGGCTCAAGATCGGTCAGGGCCTTCGGTGAGGAATGACAAGACAATCCGGAGCGTTTTGATGGCAGCCTTGATGCGCCTGTCGAAGTTCATTGACTGGCTCAATGAAAAAATTGGCAAGAATGTCGCTTGGCTGATCGTTCTTGCCGTGGTCGTCTCGGCCAGCAATGCGATTATCCGCAAGATATTCAATTCCAGCTCGAACGCTTGGCTGGAAGCGCAATGGCTTTTGTTTGGCGCCGTGTTTTTGCTCTGTGCGCCGTGGACGCTGCTGCACAACGAGCATATCCGGATCGACATCGTCAACGCCAAGCTGCCCCAGTCCTGGAAGCGCGGTATCGAGTTCGTCGGGCATGGGTTGTTCACAATCCCGGTCTGTCTGGTCATGATCTATACGTCGTGGCCGTTCTTCCTCAATTCCTTCCTGCTCAACGAACAGTCGAGCAACGCCGGCGGGTTGCCGCAGTGGCCGGCCAAGTTCCTGATCTTAATCGGGTTTGTTTTTCTGCTGGCACAGGCGGTTTCCGAGTTCATCAAGCGGATCGCGGTTTCCAAAGGCCTGATCGAGGACCAGTTGCACGGTGGCGGCCACCATGCGGCGGCCGAGGCAGAGGCAGCGCGCTTGCTCGAGGTCGCCAGACTTGAGGCCGAACGGGTCGGTCTGCCACTCCCCACGGCAGAACAATCCTCCAAAAACTGACCCCATTCCTTGCGTCCGGAGCCGCCTCATGGCTGAGTTTATCGCTCATAATATCGCGCCGATCATGTTCGCCTCGCTGGTTGTGTTCCTGCTGCTGGGTTATCCGGTCGCGTTCGCACTCGGCGCCTGCGGTCTGGTGTATTTCATCATCGGCGTGGAACTTGCGCCGATCTCCAACGGCGTCATCACGCTGAGCTGGCCGCTGCTGCAATCTCTGCCGGACCGGCTCTACGGCGGCGTGATGGCCAACGACGTGCTGCTCGCCATTCCATTCTTTACCTTCATGGGGCTGGTGCTCGAACGCTCCGGGATGGCCGAAGACCTGCTCGACACCATCGGCCAGCTGTTCGGCACGGTGCGCGGCGGCCTTGCCTATGCGGTGATCTTCGTCGG
>CALCZO010000123.1 GCA_937903315.1 uncultured Alphaproteobacteria bacterium | reverse complement strand
CGGTGCGATAGCCGGCGATGCCGCAGATCAGCATGGCGCGGTTGACGATATCGACGACCATCTCGGACGCGGCGATCTTGACGTTGAGCATGGCTGCGCCGAAACCGACGGAGTTCAGCACGGCCTCATCCTTCTGCGCCGCCATGAACCGGGCGATGCCGTCCGTGACATTCGCGCGCATCAGATGCAGCTGCGTGTCCGCCTCGGCGAGGCGCTGGACGACCAGCGGCGTCGCGCCGTTGGCCTTGCGCACCTCACCCTTGACGAAGGTCTGGGCGCGGTTCATCGCGCCATAGGCGATCCCGAGCCAGATGCTGCTCCAGAACAGGTGGGCACAGGCCAGCATCGACTGGGCCGCGATTTCGGCAAACGGGCTGGGGAAAATCTGCTCGACCGGGAATTCCGACTTCAGAACAAAACCTTCCGAACATGTGCCGCGCATCCCGAGCGTGTGCCAGCCGGTCGTCTTGTCCAGCGTATACTGGTCCCTGGTCACCACCACCATCACCTGATCGGACGATGGTGCCGCCGGGTCCTTGCGGGCGGTGACGAGAATGGCGTCAGCCTCAAGAGCGTAGGAGATGACCGTCGCATCCTTGGTCAGGCGCGCCGTCCTGCCATCCGCATCGTACTCGACCGCGCAGACGGAGTTGCGCAGATCGCCGCCGATCCCGGTTTCGGTCGTGGCCGAACCGAGCAGCAGCTGACCCTCGGCAATCCGGCGCATGAACTCCCGGTGCCAGGGGCTTTCCTCGCCGTGGGTGACAAGGCTCGACAGCTTGATCTGATGCATCGCATAGACCATGCCGGTCGCCGCGCACGCCTTCGAGAGCTGGGCACAGACATCCGCCACCTCGGCGAAGCTGGCCCCCTCGCCGCCCAGAATGCGCGGAATCATCAGTGACAGCAGCCTCTGCTCGCGGATCACCGCAAAGGCCTCGGCCGGAAATCGTGCCTCGGCATCGACAGCATCGGCATGGCGGGCCGCCGCTTCGGCTGCGCGCGCCGTCGCCTTGGCAATGTCGACCGTGGCGGGCGGGAACTTCAGGATGCGAGAGCGGGACATGCCGTCAACTCCTCGATGCTGGACCGGATCATGGCGATCGACGAGAACGTCGTGCGATTCAGCATCCGTTCGGGAAATTCGATGTCGAATGCGTCTTCAAGCGCGAGCATCACCTGCACCGAGGCAAAGGACTTCAACCCGGCGGCATAGAGATCGGCCTCGCTGGCCAGCGTATCGACCGCGCAGGGAAGTCGGCCATGTGTCGTCAGGATGGCCCGGATGGTGTTTTCCTTGCTGCTCATGCCATGCTCCCTTCGCTGCCCTGGTTCCGCACCGGCGCTCCAAGGCCCGAACTCTTTGACAATGACCTCACCGACATCTTTTAACTGGCGAGGTACTATTTGGCATTTTATGTAATATGAATGCTTCTGGATCGCTACTCGAAACATCATTAAGCGATTTGGTTACTTTTTCTGTGGTTACCAAACTAAATGAATATTGAAGCTTGTTTCATCGGACAGCGCTATAAACGATTATCGATCATGCCGGGCGGCTTGCGGCCGCCTGTGCGAGGACACTGTCATGCGCCCTGCTCCTTCCGGCCCTTCCGTGGCGACCGTGCATCGACCGGGCAATCTGGCCGGTGTGCCGGTCTGGCTGCATGGGGGGCTTGGCGCCCATGTCGTGCTGATGTGCGGGGCATTCGGCGGCGAGGCGCAGGCGGCCTATCAGTCCTGGACGCTGCTCGCCGACATGCTCGGTGCCAACGGGATGTCCGCCGTCCGGTTCGACTGGCCCGGCGAAGGCGATGCCAGCGACCTGCCGCATGACGCTTCGGCGCTTGAGGCCGCCATGGCGCAGGTGCGCCTGCTGTTTCAGGCACTGCATGCATGGCCGGGCGTCGTCGCCGTCTCGGTGATCGGGATGCGGCTGGGTGCACTCATCGCGTCCCGCGCCCTGGAAAACTGCGACATCGCACGCCTCGTGCTGATCGAGCCAGTCACGGGCGGCCGGCGCTACCTCCGGGAGATGACCGCGCAGGCGCGCCTTACAGGCTCGACCGAACCGGACCACGTTATCGTACAGGGCTTTTCCCTGTCCCGCCTGACAGCAAGCGGATTGGAGCGGCTGGACCTCCAGCCCCTGCCCGAGGCCCGGCATGTGCTGATCGCAGCGGACGGCGAGGCTGGCTCAGAAGCCGGCGGGACCATCGAGCGCCGCGATGGCGCGGGGTATGCCGCGATGATGGCCCCCAATGCCATGACGCCGCCGGTCGCGCTGTTTGAAGGCATCACCCGATGGATCGGGCAGACGCCAACCGAACCGCTGGCCGAACCGCTGGCGCTGGCGCCACCAATCCTTGCTTTCGCGGACGGCCACGAGGAACGGCTGCGGTTTGGCTCCGGCCACCGGCTTGCCGGTGTCCTGTGCCGCCCAGCCACACCGGCTGCCGGGCAGGCCTGCGTGCTGATGCCCAATGCCGGCCCCAACCCGCGTCACGGATGGGGACGCATGGCGGTCGAGCATGCGCGGGGGCTGGCGCGGCAGGGCATCGCCAGCCTGCGGTTCGACCTTGGCGGGCTTGGCGATGCGCAGGCCGAAGCGGCGTCGCCGCGCGCGGCCGTTTACCGGCCCGGCCACCAGCTTGATCTGAGAGAGGCGGTCGATCTTGCCCAGAGCCTCGGCTTCGAGCGGATCGTCGTCAGCGGGGTGTGCTCGGGCGGTTATCTTGCCTTGCATGCGGCATATGAAGATCGGCGGATCGATGCCGCGATCTGCACCAATGTCCTGAAATTGTTGTGGAAGGACACGGACGATCTCGACCGCTACGAACAGCAGGCGCTGCAATCGGCCGATCAATATCGCTCTCGAGCGCTCTCGGGGGCCTTGTGGAAGCGGTTGTTGGCGGGCGAGATCGGGCCGGACAAAGTCTGGCGTGTCGCCCGGCTGATGGCTGGCCGTGCTGTCACGGCGATCCTCGAACCCTTAGGAATCGAACAGCGCGCCTCCGACGACGCGATCCACCTGCGCGCTATGGTCCAGGCCATCAGCGGTCGCGGCGGGCGACTGAGCTTCGCCTTTGCCGACGGCGATGCCAGCCGGGATGAAGCCGAGCGGCAGTTCGGACCCGGCTGCCGGGCGGTCTCAGGACTGGCCGGCGTCGACATCATCGCGCTTGGCCCGTCCGATCATGAACTGAGCAACAGAAAAGCGCGCGACCGGCTGCTGATACTGACAGCCGATCACGCGCTTGCAAGGGGGTAGGCGATGCTTACTTCTTCTTGCCGTCCGCGTCGAACTGCTTGAGGTAGGCGGTCAGATCCTTGACTTCCTGCTCGTTCTTGATGCCGGCAAAGACCATCTTGGTGCCCGGGATCTTCTTCTTCGGGTCGGCGATGTACTCGGCGAACACCGCCTCATCCCAGGTGATGCCGGAGTTCTTGTTCTGCTCGGAGTAGTTATACCCCTCGATAGAGCCGGACTTGCGGCCGAACAGGCCATTCATCTTGGGGCCGACGATGTTCTTGGCCGTTTCGCCCACCTGATGGCAGGGACGGCACTTGTTGAAAGACTTCTCGCCGGCAGCAACGTCCTGAGCGAACGAACCGCTCGCCGAAACGGCAACCAGACCGGCGCCGGCGATGAACTTGATTACCATGTGCTTCATATCGTCTCTTCCTTTCAATGCCGGTCTCTTCATAAGACCGGCACCTGATCAAAACCCTAACGCAGCTTAGCTGAACATGTCCGCAACGATGCCGGCATACCAGCCCATGTTTTCCGCCTGCGTCGCCTTGCGGAGATCGGCGCTTTCACCGGTCTTGGAAATATACGTTTCCAGAGCGGTGATCTTCCCATCCTTTGGTTCATAGGCGCCACCGACCTTCACGGCATCGTCCGTTTCGATCAGGCTCCAGCAGGTGTTCGTATACTTGGCCGGGAAGATACGGGAATTGGTCAATTCGCCGCGGATGGCATTGGCCGCGACCTTGGCCTGGCTGTTGGCGGCGAAGGCCGACTTCGGCATGTCACCGGCGATCGAGGCGTCGCCGAGCACGAAGATGTTCGGATCCATCGCCGACTTCATGTTCTTGGGGTCGATCGGGCAGAAACCGCTCGCGTTGGTCAGGCCAGCCTCGCGGGCGATGAAGCCGGCCATCTGCGCCGGAATGACGTTGACCAGCGCCGCCTTGTAGGTCTCAAACCCGGTGACAACGGTTCCGGTCTTCGGATCGACCGACTTCAGCCCGTCGTGGATCTTCGGGCCCAGCCATTCGACCATGCCGGGATAGTGCTTTTCCCAGCCTTCCTGGAACAGCCCCTGCTTGGAGAAGTTCTCCTTGGGGTCGATGATCATGATCTTGCACTTGCCGCGTCCGGTCGTCTTGAGCAGATGCGCCATCATCGAGATGCGCTCATAGGGGCCGGGCGGGCAGCGATAGGGGTTCGGCGGAGCGATCATGACGACAAGGTCGCCGTCCTTGAGCGCATCCATCCGCTTGCGGAGAATCTGGGTCTGCGGCCCCGCCTTCCAGGCGTGCGGCATGACCTCTTCATGCTCCTTGCCCCAGCCGGGAACGGAATCATACTTGAGATCGATGCCGGGCGAGACCACCAGCTTGTCGTAGGACAGGGTGCCATTGTCCGACAGATGGACAACCTTCTCCGCCTTGTCGATCCGCACAGCCGACTTGCGGACGTGGTTGATCGCATACTTCTTGACCAGATCCTCATAGCGATGGGTGATCTGATCGAACGACTTGTAGCCGCCGAGATACAGATTGGAATGGAAGCAGGTGACGAAGCTGTCATTCGGCTCCACCAGCGACACGCTGATCGCGCCCTGGCTGTCCTTGGCGATGAACTTGGCGGCCGTCGCACCGCCCGGCCCGCCGCCGATGACGACGACGCGGGGCTTGGCCTGACCGATCACGGCCGGCGCATAGAGCGTGGCAGCACCGGCTGCAGCGCCGACCAGAAATGTTCTGCGGTTCGTTGTCATGTGTTCCTCCCGTTGTGACCGATCATGGCGTACGCCTGCCGGTTCAGCCAATCTTGATGTAAGCAAAGCCCTTGGACTGTAACGCTGCCACCGTCGCCACGCCTGATGGCACAAAGGCGACGAATTCGTTCTTGCGCGCCTTCTCCCGATCCAGTTTCTGGCGCTGGAAGGTAATGTCGCAAAGATAGACTTTGAGACCTGACTTCGCCAGCGTCTCGACGCGGTCGAAGATCTTCGGGACGGTCACTTCGTCGGCCCAGGATGTGCCTTCGAGCGATTCCATGAAGAACTTGACGCCGGCGCCGTGGGCGACGATGCACAACTGGATATCGAGCGGATTGGCACCTGCGGCAGCGAAATGGTTCGAGATGTTGACCAGCATCTGGCTGAACCGTGCCGGATCGCCAAAATCGCAATGATAGAGACAGGCGACATCGGCTTCCTTGTTCAGGTCCGAGAACTTCAGCATGCGCGGCGCGGCGCTTGCCCCGGCAGCCGCCAGAACGCCGCCGGCAGCAACGGCCCCGAACAGATGCCTGCGATCGATATCCGTCATGATGATCCTCCTCTCAGAGACGCCAGATGTTATTGCGGAGCCGGCAGCGCCGCAAAATAGCTGGCGAGCGCTTCGATCTCCTCATTCGAAAACCGGTGCGAAATCGTTCGCATGGTCTCGTTGTCCCGCACGCCTTCCTTGTAGGACTGGATGACGGCGACAAACTGGTCTTCCGGCCAGCCGATGATCGGGGGGATCGCGCCCTCCGATTTTCCCGACAACTGATGGCATGTGGTGCACTGGTTCGACAGGTACTCGCCGAGTTCCTTGTCGCCCGTGCTTTTTTTCTGTTCGTTTGCGGCTGAGGCGGTGGCGCCGGCGGCCATAAAGGCCAGCAACGCCACCGTCAGAACACGCCCCCTCCCGGCAATGTTCATCGGTGAATCCTTCTTGTTCTATTCCACCTTGGGACCAGATTTGCCGTCCGGCGTCACGTCGACGACGCGGGCGCGATTGAGAACCTTCACCTCGCCGGTCTTGCAGTTTTTCATGCAAGGTTCCTTGTTCCAGAACTGCTTCTCCGCCTTCATACGATCGTCGTCGTAGAAATTGGCTTCGTTCTTGAGCTTCACGGAAGCAAAGTTTTCGTTCGACAGGACGAAGTCGTCCTTCACCACCTCGTTCATGTTGAGCAGGAACGCGGTGATCGCATAGACCTCGTCATCGGTCAGCGACCGGGCATTGCCGAACGGCATCGCACGGCGGATGTAGTCGTAGACCGTCGAGACATTCGGCCAGTACGAGCCGATGGTCTTTTCCGGATTGTCATGCTTGAGGCTGCCGTGACCGCCGACCAGCACCGGCCAACGGGCCACCGCCTCGCCGAATTCGCCGTGGCAGACCGCGCACTGGGCGAGATAGAGTTCCTCGCCCTGCTTGACGCTGCCCTTGCCGACCGGCAGGCCCTGACCATCAGGACGGATGTCGATGTCCCAGGCCTTGACCTCTTCGGGCAGGGCCTCGCGGCCGAGACCAACCTTCTTGGTCGCGGCGGGCGCGGCCGCCTTCTGCGCCTGCTGCGCGATGACGGGGGCTGCAAGGCCGACGACGAGCAGCGCTGCGGCCATCAGCTTAAGAGATTTCGACATTTTCCGTCTCCCCGTTGGCGCGGACCAGCCAGGTCTGAATTCCGTTGTTGTGATAGATCGAGTTGAGACCACGCACCTTGCGCAGCTCGTCCTTGGTCGGCTGGACGTAGCCGGTCGAGTCCATCGCCCGCGACTGGACCATCAGTTCCTGACCGTTCCAGTCGAAATCGACATAGAACCGCGTCAGGCTCATCGGCAGCACCGGACCGTCGATCCGGGCGGTCTGCCAGGTCTTGCCGCCGTCAACCGTCACATCGACCCGCTTGATCGTGCCGCGGCCGGACCAGGCCAGGCCGGTCAGCACGTTCGGGCCCTTGTGCTTGAGCGGGGCCTGCGGCGAGGGATTGGTGACCACGGACTTGGCGTCCATCACCCAGGTGTGGCGACGGGCGCGGCCATCGGCGAGAAGGTCGGTATACTTCGACGTTTCCTCGCGCTGGGCCCACGGCTGGTCGCCGATCTCGATGCGGCGGAGCCACTTGACCCACATGTTGCCTTCCCAGCCGGGAACGACGATGCGCAACGGATAGCCCTGTTCGGGACGCAGGGCCTCGCCGTTCATCGCCCAGGCGACGAGGCAATCATCCATCGCCTTCTCGATCGGGATCGAGCGGGTCATGGCGGCGGAGTCGGCGCCTTCGACCAGCACCCACTTGCCCTTCGGCTTCAGCCCCGCCTCGTTGATCAGCGTCCTGAGCGGGATGCCGGTGTACCAGACGTTGTGGATCATGCCGTGGGTGAACTGGCAGCCGTTGAGCTGCGCGCCCTTCCACTCCATGCCGCCGTTGGCCGCGCATTCGAGG
>CALCZO010000122.1 GCA_937903315.1 uncultured Alphaproteobacteria bacterium | reverse complement strand
GACGATGACGATGACGAGTTCGACGAGGACGCCGTTCGTGGCTGGCTGACGGCCGATGGCACAACCTGCATGGCGCTCGGCGGATCGGTCACGGCCGGTCTCAACGGCGACGCCCACGCTGTGCCGAAAGGCCGGGTGACCAGCCTTCGCGGCCGACATGTCACGACCTTTCCCCTGACGGCCCTTGGCAAGCTGGATGCGATCTCGACGATCGACGGAACGTCCATTGCCGCCGGGCTGACCATTGCCCATCGGTCCGGTTCCGACATGACGCTGGACCGGGCCATGGTCTCGATCGGCGCGCTGAAGGCCGGGCGCGATGTCTCGACCTTCGTATTTTTCGACGGCGCCGATTTTTCCTTTTCTGCCCGTACACCCGCCCGGCAGGCGGTGATGTTCGCCTATACGATGCAACTGACTGACAGCCTGTCCGTGACTGCGGCGGTCGAAAACCCGCCGGATGCGGCTGCGGCGCTGGCCACCGGTGTTGCCGCAGCGCCGGGCGCGCGCTGGCCGGACATGATCGGCCGCGTGCTCTACGAGGGTGATGCGCTGACGTTCCATGCGTCGGGAGCGTTGCGCGAACTGCGCCGGGCGGACGGCGGGTCGACCCGGCTGGCCAGCGCCTTCCTGATCGGCGGTTCGCGCGATGTCGAGATCGGCGGCGTCACCCACACGCTGCTGGCGCAGGGCGGCGGGACGTGGGGCGCGCCCGTGTTCATCGGCTCGCAGCTCGACAGCACCGAAGCGCTGGGTTTTCTCACCGGCGGCGACATCAGCAACGGCTGGAGCGCCATTGCCTCGCTGACCAGTGCGTGGAGCAAGACCGTATCGACCAGCGCCTATGCCAGCCGCTATGCCCTCCGCGTGCCCAATCGCTCCACCACCACTGGACGGATTGATATTTCCCGCTATGCAATGAACGTCGTCTGGGCCCCCGCGCCGATGGTCAAGGTGGGTCTGGAAGCCGGCTGGTCACACAGCGATATCACCTTGCCCCGCCTTGCCTTGAACGGGACTTCGACCCAACGGGCATCAGTCACGGTCTGGTTGCAGAAGAACTTTTGAAGGATGTGTCGCGTGCGTTTCACCCCCCTTCTTGCCGGCGGTCTGCTTCTCACCCTTGCGGCCTGTGCGGGTGGCGAAAGCACCGGTCTGCTGATCCCGTTGGGCGATGATGCGCCGGCCGGGCGGCGGTTCACCATCCTCAGCGCGACCAGCCGCGGCGAGGCGGAGCAGGATCAGCCACGGACGATGTTCGGCGCGGCGCGTGCGGACGGCAACAGCTTTGCGGTGTTCCACATGTCCGCGCCGACGGACCGGAAGATCGGCGAGTTGACGACCGATGCGACCCGGCCCGATCCCAAGAAGCATTTCGTGCTGCTGTCCTCGCAGCGTCTTGGCCAGCCTGATTTCATCCAGAAGCTGCGGCAGGAGATCCAGTCCCGGCCACCGGCCGACCGGCGGGTTCTCGTCTTCACCCATGGGTTCAACACCCGGTTCGACGATGCGGTGTTCCGCTTCTCGCAGATTGTCGACGATACGGGGTTCAAGGGCGTGCCCGTGCTGTTCAGCTGGCCTTCGCGCGGCAGCGCCACCGCCTATGGCTATGATCGGGATTCGGCCACGTTCAGCCGTGACAAGTTCGAGGCGGTGCTGACCCTCATCGGCAATGAAAAGTCGATTGCCAGTGTCGAGATCTTCGCCCATTCCATGGGCAACTGGTTGACGCTCGAAACGCTTCGGCAGGCGAGCATCGCCAACAACAAGAGCGCGACAGCCAAACTGGTCCGGATCATCCTTGCCGCGCCCGACGTCGATATGGACGTGTTCCGCACGCAGATCCGCCGCATGGGTCCGTTGTCGTCAAAATTCGTGCTCTATGCCTCCAGCGACGACAAGGCCTTGCGCCTGTCGCAGTTCCTGTTCGGCGGGCAGGAGCGGGCCGGGGAAAATACCAACGTCGATGAGTTCAAGCGGCTGGGCATCGAGGCGCACGACCTGTCCGGCGTGCCAGGCGCGTTCGGAAAGAACCACGGCAAGGCATTCAACGACGCTGAAACCATACAGGGCATCGGCACTATCCTCAATGACAGCAAACCGGAACCGCATCAGGGCAATGTGCTGAGCCAGGGCGTTCATGCGCTTGGCGGCGCGATCCGCCGGTTGCAGCCCGGCCAGCACAGCGGCCAGTAAGGCTTGCACGGGCCGGCACCGTCAGGATCGTGCGCGAACCTCCGTGAGTTGGATCGATCCGGTCGATCCTGCGGCGAAGAACGGCTCCAGGCCTCTGAGCAGGACGCGGCGGCTGCTTGCCAGAAGGGGCCATGCATTCATCGGGCAAGGCACCCGGAACACATCACAACTGGCGTGAAACCGTGCGGGCCCGGCGCGGTGTTGGTTCTTGCTTCGCCCACGCGGATGAGGGGGCGGTCTGCCGCATCGCGATCAGGAGGCGTCTGATGGTCCGGTGACCATGGTGTCAGGACAGCCTGAGCGACTGGACAACCGGCAGGCCGGTTTCATCCTGTCCGATGCTGGCCTCGACATCGAAAGCGGCCCTGACATTGGCAGCGGTCAGCACATCCGCAACAGTGCCCACAGCAACCAGCCGGCCTTCGCGCAGGATGGCGATCCGGTCGGCCAGCCGCGCCGCACAGGGCAGGTCATGCAGGACGATCAGCGTTGTCAGCGCGCGTTCTGCCGTCAGTCGCCTGACCAGCGCGGAGATCTCAAGCTGATGACGGATATCGAGGGCGCTGAGTGGTTCATCGAGGATGAGGATGGACGGGCTGGCGGCCAATGCCTGCGCAAGGAAGACGAGCTGCCGCTGCCCACCGGACAGAGCACCGATGTCGCGTCCGGCAAGTGCCGCAATGCCGATCTCGTCCAGGATGGTACTGGCGGCTTCAAGGTCGGTCCGCGACACGCGCAGGCCGAGGCGTCCGAGCCGGCCGAGCAACACCACTTCCAGAACGCTGAGCGCTGCCTTTGCCTCGATGCCCTGCGGCATGTAGCCGATGACGGCGGGGCGCTTGGACATGCCGTCAAACCGGATGCTGCCGGACGCTGCCGCCACGCCGGCGATGGCCTTCAGCAGCGTCGATTTGCCCGAGCCATTGGGTCCGATGACGCCCAGAACCTCACCGGGATGCGCCGACAGGCTGACCGTGTCGAGCGCCAGATGACTGCGATAGCGCACGCTCAAGGCGTCGATCTCGATCCTCACCAGTAAGCCCTCCGGCTGCGGGCGATCAACCAGATGAAGAACGGAACGCCGATCAACGCAGTGACGATGCCGATCGGGAAGATGGCCCCGGGCAGCAGCGTCTTGCTGGCGACCGATGCAAGCGACAGCGTCAAGGCACCGAACAGCGCCGCTCCCGGCAGCAGCGCGCGCTGGTCCTCGCCGAGAAAGATGCGGGCGACATGCGGCGCGACAAGGCCAATGAAACCGATGGTCCCGACAAAGGCCACCGCAACCCCGGTCAGGACGGAAATGACCACAAAGGCCCGCAGACGCAGCGGCCCCACAGCGATGCCGAGCCCTGTTGCCCGCTCGTCACCCAGCTTGAGCGCGGTCAGACGCCACAGATCGTGCATCAGCACCGGGACCATCGCCAGCAGCACGGCGGCGATGATCACCGCCTTCGGCCATGTGGCTTTCTGCAGACTGCCAAACAGCCAGAAAACGATCGACTGCAAAGCCTCGGGCGAGGCAATGAACTGGAGCAGCGCCAGTCCGGCCTGAAACAGGAAAAGCATCGCGATGCCGGCGAGAACGAGCATTTCCGGCGTTGCGCCGCGCGTCCGACCAATCGAATAGACCCCGGCACAGGCCAGCGCCGCGAACAGGAAGGCATTGAGCGGAATGGCATAGGCCTCCGGCAGAGGAATGGCCGATCCGAACAGGATGACCAGCCCCGCGCCGAAGCCGGCCCCGGCCGACACGCCCAGCGTGTAGGACGAGGCCAGCGGATTGTTGAGGATCGTCTGCATGATGACGCCCGACAGCCCGAGGCACGCGCCGACAAGGACCGCCATGACCGCCACGGGAAGGCGGATGTTCCAGACGATGGCATCCACCGTCCGGTCCTCGGTCAGCCCGAACACCGATCCGGCGACCTTGCCGAGTGACAGCATCGCCGGTCCGGTTGCCACATCGACCAGGAACGAAAGGACAAGCGTCGCCAGCGCGGCGCCAAGCACGGCGATCCGCCGTGCCTGCACACCGCGATAGGTGGCGGTGAGTGCGTCTGCCGTCGTCATCCCGGGAACCGCGGTCACGGCGTCAGCGGCAGGAACCACGCGCCGGAGTACGTGACCGGCAGGTACTTCGCGTGGTAGTCGCGGAAGCTCTTTTCCGGGTCCACATCGGCAAAGGCGTCCGGGTAGAGGCGCTTGGCGATGTATTCCATAGCCACGAAGTCGAACAGCGTGCGGCAAAGGCCATGCTCGATCCCGTTGACATTGCCTGACTGCACGGCCTTGAGAGTCGCCCAGCCGGGGCGGCCGGAATACGAAGCGAGTGCTGCGCGAATGCCGTCGGCCGTGGCGTCATAGCCGGTCCGGACCGCTTTCGGCTTGTTGACCCACGAGGAGCCGGCGAGCAGGATCATATCCGGGTTCTCGGCAAGGATGGCTTCGGCGTTCAGCGGCCCCCACGCACCGGGAATGCGCCCGGTCGCGAGGTTCTCTGCACCCAGCGTGGTGATGATCTTGCCCCACATCGTATTGTTGTAGGTGTTGCCGACCGTCTCGGCCCCGTCGCGTGCCAGTTCGACATAGACCTTCTTGCGGGGCCCGGCTGCCGCCACCTTCGCCACACGGGCGATCACGTCCTTGTAGCGGGTCTCATAGAGGGTCGCGAGTTCCTCGGCGCGGGCGTCGGTTCCCATCACCTTGCCGATGGCGCGGGTCGAGGCCAGATGCTTGCCGAGGTCCTGGGCGTTGTAATCGATCACCACAATGGGGATACCCGCCGCGGTGATCTGCTCCATCTGCGTTTTCAGCGAGGAGTAGCCCCAGTCCGACATCAGGACGACATCCGGCCTGGCGGCGATGACCTTTTCTGCAGAGAGCGTGTTGTCCTCGACATGGCCGATGTCGGGCATCGCCGCCAGATTGGGGATCACCTTGGTATAGCGCTCGAAAATCGCGGGGCGCCAGCCGGCCCATGGCTCGCGCGACATGGCGACAACCTTCTTCCAGCCGTCGACGCCGGCAATGGCCGTGAACTCCTCGTAGTTGAAGGTGGTGATGACGCGGCTTACCGGCGCGTTGATCGTGACCTTGCGCCCCAGCGCGTCGGTCACCTCAAGCGGGGCGGCAAAGGCCGGGCTCAACGACAGCGCCGCAAGCGCGGCAACAAAGGTTCTTCTCAGCATGGCATCGGTCCTGTTGTGGTCATTGGAACGTTGGGGTTTGGCAAGCGTCACGCAGCGTCAGGCGGGCCGGTCTTCGACAACGACCTCGACCTTGATCCTGCCCGCCTTGGCGAAAACAAGCGTCAGATAGAGGTTGTTGTAGGCAAACAACGTCTTGCGGACGCCCCTGAGCAGGATGTGCGGACCCTTGGCATGCAGGGTCAGGGATGCGCCCGCGGCAATCTCGATGGATGCAACAGTTGCTTCGCCGTTGCGAAGGTCGATCCCGGCCGCATCGGGTGCTTCGACCCGCACAAGCGCATCGGCCCGCTTGCTCTTGTTGCGGATCTCCATGCCAATGACGGCATCGACACCCTTGCCCTCCTGCTCGAAGGTCCAGGGGTGGGTGATGTCGATCGTGCGTGTCCTGTAGCCATGGGCGTGCCCGGCGACCGGGCCGAGGAGCATGGCTGAACAGCTGCCGAGGCCGGCGAGGAAGACGCGTCGTTTCATGGCTGTTTTGTCTCCGGATAGAAGGCCTGCGTGCGGTCCGTTGGCGCGGCGTTGGGGCCGGTGCGCCAGGGGTTGGAAAATCGCGGATCGGTCAGGAAGCCTGGATCGGTCAAAGAGGCGAGAAAGGCCTTCAGGTCCGCGCGCTCCCTGGCACTGAGACGCGCACCGACGACGAGCGGGTCGCGATAGGGATTGGCGCGCCCGTTGCCCTTGTGCGGTCCGCTGCGAATGGTGCGTCCGCCGACGCTGTAGTGATCCAGCACCTCGTCGAGCGTCTTCATCGACCCGTCATGCATGTAGGGCGCGGTCAGCGTGACATTGCGCAGCGACGGCGTGCGGAAGCGTCCCGTGTCCTCGACGTTGCCCGTAAACTCGCCCAGCCCCTCACCACCGGGCGGGTACAGGCCCCTGCCGCCGATGTTGTAGAGCCCGTTGTTGTGGAAGCCCACCTCGGTGAAGGCCGAGCGCGCGTGCTTGATGTTGTCGGTGAAATTGAACCCGGAATGGCAGTGGTAACATTCCAGCCGATGGGAAAAGAACAGGTCCTCGCCACGTTTGGCAGCCGCAGAAAGGGCCTTGGCATCCTTGCCGTATTTGAACCGGTCATAGGGAGAATTGGCCGAGATCAGCGTGCGCTGGAAGGCGGCCAGTGCCCGTGTCAGCGTCGCCAGATTGAGCGCTCCGCCGTCATCGGGGAAGGCGGCGGCGAACAGCGGCGGATAGACAGGATCGGCGGCGAGGCGGTCGAAAAGCTCGCGCTCCATGCCCGCCATGCCCATTTCGACCGGATTGTCGCCGAACAGCGGCACCAGGGCCTGCCGCTCCAGAAGCTTCAGGTTCGGGTTGGCCCAGGTCAGCACCGGCATGTAGCCGACATTGGCAAGGCCCATCGGGTTGCGCCTGCCATGGGTGCCGTCGAAGGCCACACCCACCGGCTTTGCGTCGGTGAACGCCCGGTGCTGTTCATGACAGGTGGCGCAGGCCATCGACCCGTTGCGCGACAGCCGCTTGTCGTAGAAGAGGTGCCGGCCGAGTGCGACCTTGCTTACCGACATCGGGTTGTCGGCCGGAACCGCCGGCGGCGGCAGCCATGACGGTATGCGCCAGACATAGGGCTGCGCCCCGTCCGCTGCCAGCGCCGGCGAGAGGCTTGCCGCCGCAGCAAGCGCTGCGGCGGCCGTTGCGACTTTGAGCGCGGAGATCATTACCGGACGCGCGCAAAGGCCTGAG
>CALCZO010000121.1 GCA_937903315.1 uncultured Alphaproteobacteria bacterium | reverse complement strand
TGTCGCCGATCAGCTGGATTTCGATGTGGCGCGGATCGACGATGAATTTCTCGACAAACACCCGGTCATCGCCGAACGACGCCGCCGCCTCGTTTTTCGCGCGCAGGAACCCGTCGGCCACCTCATCGCGGGTGTAGGCGATGCGCATCCCCTTGCCGCCGCCGCCGGCCGAAGCCTTGATCATCACCGGATAGCCGATCTCGTCGGAAATCCTGACGGCCTGCTCCGGCCCGTCGATCTCGCCGAGATAGCCCGGAACGGTCGAGACCTTCGCCGCATTGGCGAATTTCTTCGATTCGATCTTGTCGCCCATCGCGGCGATGGCCTTGGTGTTGGGGCCGATGAAGGTGATTCCGGCACCGGCCAGCGCCTCGGCGAACGCCTCGCGTTCGGACAGGAAGCCATAGCCGGGGTGGACGGCCTCCGCACCGGTCTTGCGGCAGGCCTCGATGATCTTGTCGATGACGAGATACGACTGGGCTGCCTGCGCCGGGCCGATCAGCACCGCCTCGTCCGCCATGGCGACGTGCAGCGCGTCCTTGTCCGCCTCGGAAAACACGGCAACGGTCTTGATCCCCATGCGGCGCGCGGTCTTCATGACCCTGCACGCGATTTCGCCGCGGTTGGCGATGAGGATTTTACCGAACATGCCCTGCCCCTGCCTGATGTAAGTCGCGGGGGCTTTTTAAGCCGACTTTGCCAGGATGGGTAGTGGCGTTTTGTCAGACCAAAGACGAGGGTCGGGCCCGCATCGCGCCCGTCGTCATCGCAAGGCGCATGATCGAGGCCGGAACATCTTCCGATTGGAGCACCAGCGCCTTCAGAAGGGCCGGGATGCTCGGGCTCCAGTCCGAACCGATCATTGCGACAAGCCAGTCGGCATCGGCCTGCGCAATGCGGCCGGTCGGGCGCTGGCCGAACACGACGAATTCGACGAGGCTCTCGACGAAATGGCTCTCCCAGGCCGGGCTTTCACCGGTCTGCGCGCCGTCGATCTCGAACAGGATTTCCGCCTCGCGCCGCGACATCAGCGGTTTGAAGTCCACCCGTTCGACCGGAGCGGGATCTGCCCGTTCCGCCACCACCCGCAGCCTGATGGCTGCAACGCCCTGCGCCGCCATGCGACCTACCCCTGTTTGACACCAGTCCCTGACCGGGGGCTTGGCGCCCCTCTTGTCACGGGTGATGATGCAGGCAGGACAATGAAGCCCGGTTAATCGGGAAAGGTGAATGTGTTGCAACCTTAACGGGCGGCGAGAAAGGCTGGTTTCCGATGGGTAAATCCGGTCAAATAGGTGCAGGATGAGAGGTCGAATCAGCCTTTTTCCAGTCCGAGGTTCTCATGACCGGTTCCATACCCTCGCGCCAGCTTCTGGCCCGCGCCCGCGATTTTCTCGCCCGTGTGCCGCTGATCGACGCGCACAACGATCTGCCCTATGTCGTGCGCCATTCGGCTGCGGCGGGTGATCTTGCCGCCTATGACCTGACCGCCGCGCATCAGGAAACCGATACCGATATCCCGCGGCTGAGGAAGGGGCAGCTTGCCGGCCAGTTCTGGGCCGCGTTCGTGCCCTCCAACGTGGACGATCCCTGCCGCTATACCCTCGACCAGATCGCGCTGATCCGGCGGATGAACGCCCGCCACGGCGACACGTTCCTTGGCGCGACCCGCGCCAGCCACCTTGGTGCCGCCAAGCGCGCCGGCAGGATCGCCTCCTACATCTCTGTCGAAAGCTCGATCGGCCTCAACGGCTCGCTGGAGCCGCTGGAACTGTGGTACGCGCTCGGCGTGCGCTATCTCACGCTCTGCCACAACGAGACGCTCGACTGGGTCGACAGCGCGACCGATGCCCCGCGCCATGGCGGCCTGACCGAGTTCGGCCGCGCCATTGTTGCCGAGTGCAATCGCCTCGGCATCCTGATCGATCTCGCCCACACCTCGCATCAGGTGCAGGCCGAAGTGCTGGCGCTGTCCAGAGCCCCGGTGGCGATGACCCATGGCAACGCGTTTGCGCTGGTCGACCATCCGCGCAACGTCACCGATCAGGTTCTGCGCGCCATTCGCGCCAACAAGGGCATCGTCTGCGCCACCTTCGTGCCGACGTTCTCGTCACAGGCGGTGCGCGACTGGGTCAGGGGCATTTCCGATCCCTATGGCAAGGCCATCGCCGGCACCGACATGAAATCCGCCATCCGCGCTCATGAGGCCAAGGCCGGCCCCTGCCCGCGCGCGACCCTCGAACAGGTCTGCGATCACATCGAATACATGACCGGCATTCTGGGGACCGGTCACATCGGCATCGGATCGGACTATTACGGCAGCCGCAATCCGGACGGGCTCGAGGATGTCTCGACCTTCCCGAACCTGATTGCCGCGCTGATGGGGCGCGGCTGGAGCGACACGCATCTGGCCAGCCTCGCGTCAGGCAACCTGCTGCGCGTGCTGCGCGCAGTGGAGCGGCAGGCGCGCTCAGGCACGACAGGATGACTGCGGAGACTGCATACCCCGTATGCGACCGGTCCTGTCCCGGTGATTGTCATCGCCGTGTTGCATGAATCTTTATAGGATCTGGTCCAATCGGTGAAAGGTCACGGCGCGCAAAGACGCCGGACAGGGGTGGAAGCGGCCGGAGAAGGCATTCCCTGCCCCGCACGTGAGCGAGCCATCCATGTCGTCGACCCGTATTCTGAACCCCGCCCTGCGCGCCAAGGTGATCTCTGCCGATGAGGCCGCGGCGCTGATCCCGAGCGGTGCGTCGATCGGAATGAGCGGGTTCACCGGCTCGGGCTATCCCAAGGCCGTGCCGCAGGCACTGGCCCGCCGCATCACCGGCATTCATGACCACGGTGAGGCCTACAAGGTCGATCTGTGGACCGGTGCTTCGACGGCGCCGGAACTCGACGGCGCGCTGGCGCGCGCCCATGCGATCGAGACGCGGATGCCCTACCAGTCCGATCCCGAATGCCGCCGCCAGATCAACGCCGGCGAGATGGACTATCTCGACATCCACCTGTCCCATGTCGGCCAATATGTCTGGTTCGGCTTTTTCGGCCCGCTCGATGTTGCGGTGATCGAGGTGGCCGGCATTCTGGAAGATGGCCGGCTGATCCCTTCCTCCTCGGTCGGCAACAACAAGACCTGGCTCGACCGGGCGGACAAGATCATCCTGGAGGTCAATTCCTGGCAGAATCCGGCGCTGGAAGGGATGCACGACATCTACTACGGCACCGACCTGCCACCCCACCGCAGGCCGATCCCGCTGCTGCATGCCCATGACCGGATCGGCGAGCGCTACTTCCGCTGCGATCCGGACAGGGTGGTAGGCATCGTCGAAACCCATGCGCCGGACCGGGCGACCGCGTTCCAGACGCCTGATGCCACATCGCAGGCGATTGCCGGCCATATTCTCGAGTTCTTCGCCCATGAGGTGCGCAAGGGCCGCCTGCCCGCCAGACTGCTGCCGCTCCAGTCCGGCGTCGGCAACGTCGCCAATGCGGTGATGGCCGGGCTGGAGGCCGGACCGTTCGAGAACCTGACCGCCTTCACGGAAGTCCTGCAGGACGGCATGCTGCACCTGATGGCGTCGGGCAAGCTCGCCTTCGCCTCGGCCACGGCGCTGTCCCTGTCCCCGGATGCCGCGGAGGACTTCAACCGCAACATGGCGCTCTATCATGACCGGATCATCCTGCGGCCGCAGGAGATGTCGAACCATCCCGAACTGATCCGCCGCCTCGGCGTTATCGCGATGAACGGCATGATCGAGGCCGACATCTACGGCAACGTCAATTCGACCCATATCAATGGCTCGGCGATCATGAACGGCATCGGCGGCTCGGGCGATTTCGCCCGCAACGCCTTTC
>CALCZO010000120.1 GCA_937903315.1 uncultured Alphaproteobacteria bacterium | reverse complement strand
GGCGGCAAGGACGGGCTTCGGCAGGATTTTCTCGGTTTTGTCGAGGACGGCGGCGTTTCGCTTGATCGCTTTGCGACCTTCCGCGTGATCGAGGCGGAACACGCCGGACGCCCCTGGCAGTCGTGGCCCGACGGGCTCGATCAGGCTGGCTCGCGCGCGGTGCGTGATTTTGCCGGACGCCATCAGCAGGCGCTCGCCCGCGAAATGTTCATCCAGTGGCTGGCGGACCGGCAATTGCGGCAGGCAGCCGAGGCTGGCCGCGCCGCCGGTCTTAATCTGGGGCTTTACCGCGACCTTGCCGTCGGCTGCGCGGCGGACGGCGCGGAGGCGTGGAGCGAGGGAACCGGCTACTGCCACGGCGTGTCGGTCGGCGCACCGCCCGATCCGTTCTCCGCCGACGGCCAGATCTGGAACCTGCCGCCCGCCAACCCGCTCACCATGGCGCGCGGCGGCTATGCCACCTTCCGCACGCTGCTCGCCGCCAACATGCGCCATGCCGGCCTCATGCGCATCGATCATGTGATGGGGCTGACCCGGCTTTTCTGGGTGCCGGATGGCGCAAAGGGCAGCGACGGGGCCTATGTCGCCTATCCGCGTGACGCGCTGCTGGCCGAACTCAGGCTCGAAAGCCGACGTCACCGGACCATGATCGTCGGGGAGGACCTCGGCACCGTACCCGATGGGTTCCGCGAGGCGCTCGACGCATCGGGCGTGCTCAGTTACAAGGTTCTGTGGTTCGAGCGGGACGGCGACCGGCTGCGCCCGCCGGGGCGGTATCCCGCCGCGTCCGTCGCCTGCGTCTCCACCCACGATCTGCCGACGCTCGCCGGATGGTGGACCGGTTCCGATATCACCGAGCAGGTGCTGCTCGGCCTGATCACGGACGAGGAGGCCGCGCGCCGGCGCCGCGCCAGCGACAAGGCCGCCATCCTCGCCGATTGCCGCGCCGCAGGCATTCTGGACACGCCGCAATCGCTTGATGCGCCGCTGTCCATCGAAACCGCCGCCGCGCTGCACCGGTTCATCGCAGCCTCGCCCAGCGCGATTGCCTTCGTGCAGGCCGATGACCTTGCCGGCGAGACCGAGGCGGTCAACCTGCCGGGCACCGATACGGAGCGCCCGAACTGGCAGCGCCGGCTCGACACCGGGATCGAGACGCTGGCGCAAGGCCCGCTCGCCGCCGCGTTGCTGGCCGCGTCCGCAACCGGGCGAAGCCGCACAATTCCCTTGCCAACCCCGCCGGAGACGGCAAAGGAACGGCATGAGCCGCCTGCGACCGTCCCCGTTCCTGATGAGCCTCGTCGTGCTGACGCTGGCGCTGGCGGTCATCAGCCTGATGCTGGGGCCGGTCCGGCTGTCGCCCGGTGAGGTTCTCGCCGCGCTGACCGGCACAACCGGTGACCCTGTGCACGCCATCATTGTCCGCGACCTGCGCCTGCCGCGCACGCTGCTCGCCGCGCTCATCGGGGCGACGCTCGGGCTGTCGGGCGCGGCCCTGCAGGGGCTGACGCGCAATCCGCTCGCCGATCCGGCCCTGTTCGGCGCGCCGCAGTCGGCCGCCTTTGCCGCCGTTGCGCTGGTCAGCTTCGCCGGGTTCGACATCCTGTCCTTTGCGGTGCCGGTGGCCGGCATCATCGGCGCGCTGGTCTCGGTCACGCTGCTGTTCACGCTGACCGGACGCGACGCGCCGATGGTCGTCGTCCTGCTCGCCGGGCTGGCGCTCTCCAGCCTCGCCGGCGCGCTGACCGCACTGGCGCTCAACCTTGCCCCGAACATCTACGCCGCGCTGGAGATCGCCTTCTGGCTGATGGGCTCGCTGGAAGATCGCTCGATGCAGCATCTGGTCCTCGCCCTGCCGTTCATGGCAGCGGGCTCAGCGCTGATGGCACTCACCGCGCCATCGTTGCGCGCGCTTTCGCTGGGCGAGGATGTCGCGGCCAGTCTCGGGGTATCGGTGGCGCGCACGCGCGCGCTGATCATTCTGGGGGTCGCGCTCGGGGTCGGTGCGGCGGTCGCAGTGGCCGGTGCCATCGGCTTCATCGGCCTTGTCGCGCCGCATCTTGTCCGCTCTGCAACGGGGCATGATCCCGCCCGGACCATGGGCGCCAGCGCGATAGCCGGCGCGGCATTGCTGCTCGCGGCCGATTGTGCCGTCCGGCTTGCGCCGCCGACCAGCGATCTCAAGGTCGGCATCGTCACGGCCCTGATCGGCGCGCCGTTCTTTCTCGCGCTGGTCGCACGGCAGCGCCGCCTGCTGGCAGGGGACCTGCCATGACCGCACGCCTCGCCCTCGACGCTGTCACCATCGCCCTTGGCGGGCGCGACATCGTCACATCGGTGTCCGCCACGGCACACGCGGGATCGCTGGTGGCGGTGACCGGCCCCAACGGCGCCGGCAAATCGACGCTGCTGCGGGCGCTGGCCGGGCTGGTGGCCCATCGCGGCACGATCCGGATCGCGGACCGGCCGCTGGCGTCGCGGACGCCCCAGGAGCGGGCGCGTCTGATCGGCTATCTGCCGCAGGGGCATACGACCCATTGGCCGCTGAGCGTGCGCGAGATCGCCGGCCTTGGCCGCTTCGCCCATGGCGCGACCGACCCGCGGCGTCTGTCTTCTGGCGACCGGGCGCGGGTCGACCGCGCGCTTGCCGAAACAGGCCTGACACCGCTGGCCGACCGGCAGGCGACAACCCTGTCGGGCGGCGAGCGGGCACGGCTGGCACTGGCGCGTGTTCTGGTGCAGGACACGCCGATCGTTCTGGCCGATGAACCGGTCGCCTCGCTCGATCCGCGCTATCAGATCGAGGTGATGACGCTGCTCCGCCAGATGGCCGCCAGCGGCGTGCTGGTTGTCGCGGTCACGCATGATCTGATCCATGCCGCGCGATTTGCAGACCGGGTGATGGTGCTGGATCAGGGCCGGCTGGTCCGCGATGATATCCCCGCCAGCGCGCTCGATGCGGCCTGTCTTGCCACCACCTTCGGCATTGTGGCCGGCACGCCGCTGGCCGAAGCCGCCCTTCCCTGGCAGCTCGCATGATCAGGCGCGCGGCCCTGTGCGTGACACTGGCGTTGTCCCTGACGGGAACAGCCGGAGCAAACCCGCGCATCGTCTCGCTCAACATGTGCACCGATCAGCTCGTTCTGGCGCTCGCCGACCGCGAGCAGATCGCCGGGATCAGCCACCTAGCCCATCGTCCCGCCATGTCGTGGCACTGGCAACAGGCACAAGGGCTGCGCACGCTCGCCGGTCAGGCGGAAGAAGTGCTGCCGCTGCGCCCCGATCTGGTCGTGACCGCAAGTTTCGCGCGGACGCAGACGCGGGCGCTGCTGCACCGGCAGGGCCTGACTGTCGAAGGGTTCGGCTCGGCCCGCTCCGTCGCGGACGTCAGGGACCAGATCCGGCGGGCAGGCGCATTGTTCGGCCACACGGACCGGGCCGATGCGGCCATCGCCCGGATCGACGGCGCGTTGGCCCGCCTCATCGAACAGCCGCTCGACCGGCCCGTGCGCGCGCTGCCGCTGGAGCGGCGCGGCTGGGTCAGCGGCGGCGATACCCTGATGGCGGATCTGCTGCGCCTTGCCGGTTTTGACAATCTCGGCATCGCGGCCGGCCTGGCCGGCGGCCGACTGACGCTCGAGCAGATCGTCAGGCTGCAACCTGAGGTCCTCGTGCTGTCGTCAGATCCGGAGAGGGCCGACGATCAGGGCACGGCATTGCTCAGTCACCCGGCGCTCGCACGCCTCGTGCCGCCGCACCGCCGGATCGTGCTGCCGCAGGCGATGACGATCTGCGCCGGGCCGATGCTGGCCGACGCCCTCGACCGGCTGGCCGATGAACGCAGGAGCCTGCGCGCCCGCTGACCGCGTCAGGCAATCGCCTGACCGACTTCCTCGGCGTAGCGCATGACAAGCCCGCCGATGACGTCGACGCGATCTGCCGGCAGGATTGCCTGTGGCAACAGCAGCGTGAGACTGCCCACAACACTGGCACCGCCATCAAAGATCGGCGCGGCGACCGCCAGCGTCCCGTCACTGTTGGAACACGGTTCACAGTCAAAGCCACGCTCACGCATCTGGCGCAACGACCGGCGCACAGCGGCAAGGTCCGCCCCGAGGCCGGCAGCTCCGAAATCGGGGTGATGGGCAGCATAGAGACGACGCAGATGGGCCGGGCCGACATGCGCCAGAACAATACGTGCGGCAGCGCCCTGAGTCAGGCGGCGCGTCCGGCCGACCTCGAACGCGGGACGGCTGGCGCCTTCATCGGTGACCTGATGCACGCACAGCACCTTGTCCCGGAACCGGCGGCACAGCAGCACCGTACCGTGATAGCGCGAGACCAGCGTTTCCATAAGCGGGGTGCTGGCGACAATCAGCGGGTCCCGCGACTGGATCATGGCATTGAGTTCGATGATCCGCGGCCCGAGCATGAACCCGCTGCCATGACATGACGAAAGCAGCCCGTAATCGCTCAGCACCTTGAGATAGCGATACAGCGTGGAGCGAGAGTAGCCGAGATTGATGTGGAGTTGCTCGACAGTCAAAAGCCCGGGTGGAGCATCGAACTGATCGAGTACACGGAGCATGCGGGCAAGGCTGTTCACGCTAAAGGCCCAGACTAAGAATGAAAGAAAACGTTATTGTAGCCAAACCACGACCTTTGGACATCATTCGAACAGGTGACGTCAATAGAAATTCCGTGAACTGCCTCCCTCCGGCCGACGGCACGGCGCTTGCTGTTGTCTGTGCCAGCCACTGGATGATCCGGCCCAGCGTCCCGTTCGGGAACACCGGATGTCCTGAAGCGGACAGCATCGCCAACCGCGATGCCAAAACGGAGCACAGGCATGGCACACGCGACCCCCGCCGCGACCATCGGCATCAGGACCGTCGGCACCGCAGCAGGCACATTGGCCGTATCGATTCGCCATGGTGCCGATTCGGTCAAAGCCGTGCTGCGGCGGTTCGATCTGGTCGGCCTGTCGAGCCCGTTCCAGTCGGCGGACTGGATTTCGGCCTGGATCGATACGGTCGGCACACCGCGCAACTGCGAGATGCTGGTGGTCGACGTCCGCGACCAGACCAGCGGCGCCCCGCTCTTCGCCCTGCCGCTGGTGCGGCGGCGCGTGAAGGGTGTCGTGATGATCGAACTGCCCGATTTCGGCATGGCCGACTACTGCGGCCCGATGATTGCACCGGGCTTCGCACCCGATCAGGCGACAATGCGACGGTTGTGGTCGAACATCGTCGATGCTCTGCCGAAAGCGGATATCCTGCGGCTGGACAAGGTGCCGGCCCGGATCTCCGGCCACGACAACCCGCTGATGCTGCTGCGCGGCATCCGCCGCCATGATCTTTCCGCCTGGGGCACGCGGCTGACCGAACCGCCGCTCGATTTCCGCGGGTTGGGCATGTCGAAAAAGCGCATCCGGGAACTCAACAACCGCGATGGCAAGCTCAAGGCGCTCGGCACGGTCGAATTCCGCACCGCTGCCACCGAGGAGGAAGCCGACCGCTTCTATGCCGCCATGTGCGCCCAGCGTGGCACGCGCTTTGCGGAACTGGGCCGTCCCAATGCGCTCGACCATGCCGACATTCGGGCCTTTTTCCGCACGATGCTGCGCCCGGGCGATGCCTCGGCGCCGGCCGTCATTCAGGCCCTGACCGTCAACGATACAATCATCGCCACCGGCTACGGGCTGATCGGCCGGGGAACGTTCTGCATGATCTTCCCGACCTTCGACTACGACAACTGGCGCATCTATTCGCCGGGGCTGCAGCACTTCCGCCATTCGATGGAGTGGGCCTGCCAGCGCGGGCTCTACTATTACGATTTCACCATCGGTTCCGAGAGCTACAAGTTCGAGTTCGGTGCGACCGAAATGGACCTGTTTGAACTCTATCAGCCGATGTCGACCAAAGGCATCGCCGTATCGGCCGTTGTCGCAGCGCGCTGGCATGCCCGCCGCCATCCTGCGCTGGCACGCGCCGTGCGTCATCTGAAGGATCGTCTCTCCTCAAGGAGCCACTGAGATGCAAACCGGAACACGTGTCGCCACTTCTGTCCCGCAATGGGCCACCGGCCGCCGTTTCAGCGTGCTTGATGCCTGGCGCGGCGTCTGCGCGCTGCTCGTCACCATTGTTCACATTCCGGTCGCCCACCGGTTCCAGGAGACGGTCGGTTTTGCGAACATGCAGATGTTCGTCGACTTCTTCTTCGTCCTGTCCGGCTTTGTCATGTGCCATGCCTACGGCCACAGCCTGAAGGACGAGCGGGCATTCGAAGGCTTCATGATCCGCCGCTTCGGCCGGATCTATCCCCTGCATCTGGTGATGATCGCGGGGTTTGTGGCGCTCGAACTCATCAAGCTCGGTGCTGCTGCCTTCCTCGGCATGGGCATGGAGGGCGTGCCGTTCTCCGGCCCCCGCTCGCCCGATTCGCTGCTGACCAACCTGCTTCTGCTCCAGTCGTTCAACCTGCACGGGATGACGACGTGGAATGGCCCGGCCTGGAGCATCGGCGTCGAATTCTATGCCTACATCGTCTTTGCCGGGGCCGTGCTGTTTGCCGGCATGCGCACCGCGCTGTTTGCCGCGCTGGCTGTCGTCGGCCTTGCCGGTCTGGTGGCCTTTTCGCCCGACTACATCTTCACCACGCACGATTACGGCTTCCTGCGCTGCCTCTATGGCTTCTTCGTCGGCTGCCTCGTCTATCAGGCGGTGATGCGGCGCGGCGCCGGGCGGTTTGCCGGCACGGCACTGGAAACAGCCGCCGTTGTCCTGCTGATTGCCTTCATGGTGCTCGCCGGCAAGACGCCGGTCAGCCTTGCCGCGCCAGTGGTCTTTGCCGTGGTTGTCTACGTCTTCGCCTTCGAAAAGGGGCTGTTCTCGCGCCTGCTCGAAACCGCGCCGGCCCAGGCGCTCGGCCTGTGGTCATACTCGATCTACATGGTCCATATGCTGATCTTCTCGGCTGAGAAGATGGTGTTCGCCCTCATCGCCAAGAAGGGGCTGCTGGGCTTTGCCATCGTCACCACGCCGACGGCAAAACTGTGGACCTTCAACAACGCGGCGCTCGATGGGGCGCTGATCGCCTCGCAGATCGTGCTGACGCTGATCGTCTCGAAGCTGACCTACGACTGGATCGAGGACCCGTGGCGCAAGCGCTTTGCGGCGCTCGCCCGGCGGCATGAGGGCGAGGCCCGGCCCATGGCGCCTGCCCCGGCCACGCGCGGCGGCCCGCAGACCCTGCGCATCGCGCGCGGTCTGGGCGCACGGTAAATCGACCGGCAACAAGCAAAAGGTCCAGCGCCGTCGGCTCCCAGCCGGCGGCGTTGTCACCAGTCTGCGGAAAACCCGAAGTGGTGGTGTTTCGCTATGGGGGTTTGGTAGCGGAGGAGGGATTTGAACCCCCGACACAAGGATTATGATTCCTCTGCTCTGACCAACTGAGCTACTCCGCCGAACCGGCCATTCACACGCTTGCGCCGCGAACGGGTCTTGAGGCGCGCAATAAGCGCAAGCACCCGATCAAAGTCAAGCCGGATGCGGCAAAAAATCATGCCATGCGGCGATCGGGACCGATGCTATGCCGGAACGGTCCGTTTCATCCGGATGACCATGAAATAGCCGAGCGGCCAGACCTTCCGCGCCTCGATCAGCACGAACCCGCGCGTCCGGGCCCAGTTGCGGATGCGCTGGAGCGGGAAATCGGCGCGCCAGCCGAGCTTGCGGGCGACCGGCGCCGCCAGCGCCTCGAACATTGCCATCGGTCCTGATTCGGCGCCGATATGGTTGGCGATGATAATCTCGCCGCCCGGCCTGAGCACGCGCGCAAATTCGTCGAGCGCCTGTTCGGGATTTGGCACCAGCGTCAGCAGGAACTGCGCCACGACCGCATCGAACGCGGCATCATCAAAACCGAGATGGCAGGCATCCATCACCGCAAGGCCGCGCACATTCTCAAGCCGGTGGGCAGCGATCTTCTCGAGCGCCTTTTCCAGCATCGGCCGCGACAGGTCACAGCCCGACACCATCACATGCGCGGGATATTCGGGCAGCGACAGACCGGTGCCGACACCGACCTCCAGCACCTCGGTGCCGCAGGCCACCGCCGCCTTGACCGCTTCGCCGCGCGCGACGCGCAGCAGCCCGGTGTAGACCTTGTCGTAGAACGGCGCCCAGCGCTGATAGGCGCGGGTATTGGTCGCAAGATCGTAGTCGGTTGCCATCAGCGTTCCATTTCCGTGGACAGGGTGCCCCGCTCTGTCCGGCTGTCATGAGAGTATTCGATTGCCGGCCAGGCAGCTTCGATGGTGCCGCCGCCCAGAACCCGGGCACGATCCGAACCATCGGCATAGAGGACGCAGGCCTGCCCCGGCGCGATGCCCTCTTCTCCGCCGGGAATCGTGACATAGACCATGCCGTCATGCCGGCTCAGCACGGCAGGACACGGCTTGCGGCTCGAGCGCACGCGTGCCGTGACCGCAAGTTCAGCCCCATCGCGAACCGCATCCGGGACATCGCCGATCCAGTTGACGTCGCGCAGCCGCAAACGGTGCGCGCTCAGGGCCTCGCGCGGACCGACGATGACCTGATGACGTGCCGCGTCGAGCCGGACGACGAACAGCGGCTCGCCGGTCGCCAGACCCAGTCCCCGCCGTTGGCCGACGGTGAAATTGTGGATGCCGTCGTGGTGGCCGAGCACACGCCCGTCGAGATGGACGATCGAACCGGGATGCACCGCCTCGGGCTTCAGCTTCTCAACCAGCGCATTGTAACGCCCCATCGGCACGAAACAGATGTCCTGGCTGTCGGCCTTGTCGGCAATGGCGATTCCAAGCGAACGGGCCAGCTCGCGGGTCTCCGGCTTGGTCAGCGTGCCCAAGGGAAAACGCAGGAAATCGAGCTGCGCCTGTGTCGTTGCATAGAGAAAGTAGCTCTGGTCGCGTTCCTGATCGATCGGCCGGAACATGCCGCGATGCCCCGAGGGCAGCGCCCGCGTTTCGATATAGTGGCCGGTCGCCAGAACATCGGCGCCAAGATCGCGCGCAACGTCCAGCAGATCGC
>CALCZO010000119.1 GCA_937903315.1 uncultured Alphaproteobacteria bacterium | reverse complement strand
TCTTCCTGCTCTCGCCGTTTCTCTACATCTTCTTCTCGATGCAGATTTTCCAGGCGAACGCGCAGGAGTTCTTTGCCTACGTGACGATCTACATGCTCACGCACATGACCATCCAGAATTACCTGCACGGTTCAACACGCTGGCCATGGGTGTCTGAAGCCTATGAATACGTCCAGACAATCTATCTGGTGAAGGGCATCTGGGGCGTGCTGCTCAATCCGCGCAAGCCGACGTTCAACGTCACGGCCAAGGGCCTGACGTTGGACAACGATCACCTGTCGGAACTGGCCTGGCCGTATTTTGCCTTCTTCGGCGCGATCCTGTTCAGCCTCGTGGTCGCCTGCTGGCGCTTCCTTGCGGCAAACGAGGTCAACGAACTGCTGCTGATTGTCGGCGGCTGGAGCCTGTACAACCTGCTGATCGCCGGTGTCGCGCTCGGCATCGTCGCCGAACGGCGCGAGCGCCGCAAATCGCCGCGCCTTCAGATCAAGCGTATGGGCGAACTCGAATCGGGCGGCGTGACCGTGCCGGTCGAGATCGTCGATGCCTCGATCGGCGGCATGCGCATCCGTCCGGTGCAGGGCCGGCTGCCGCAGGGCTTCGATCGCGGGGCGCATGCCATGCTCCGCGTCATTCCCAACCGGCCCGACTTCGAGACCGATCCGCTCCCCTGCCTGATCCAGAACGTGACCAACGACGGCAACGCCATCTCCTACGGTCTCCAGTTCGAGGGCCTGCGCGCCACCCACTTCCGCGGCATTGCCGACGCAATGTATGCCGATGCGGCGGTGTTCGAGAACTTCCGGTCCAGCCGTCGCAAGATCAAGGGCATCACGATGGGCACGCTCCAGTTCTTCTGGTGGAGCATCAACCATACCGTGCGCGCCTTCTACTACGCGATCGCGCTGCGCAAGGCGCCCGAACCGGAAGCCGCAGAGGCCGGCCAGACGCTCGCCGCCCCGATGTACGACATATCCGCGCCGGCCAGCCATGCCGGCCCGGCGATGGAACCGGCGCTCGCGCCCCAGATGGCCCGTCCGATGGTTCCGGCGCATTGATGAGACACGGTGGAATGAAACAGACCCTGCTCCGTTCGCTTGCCGTCAGCGCCCTTGTCCTGGCGGCCCATTGCGCCAGCGCCGCTCCCGATCCGTCTGCAGATCAGGACGTCGACTGGTCCTCGATCACCGGATCGGTGCCGGCCAACAACGCGCCGTTCTTCCGGCTGATCCCGCCCGAGCAGTCCCTGCCGCAGAGCGAAGGCGGCGATGTGCTCCAACGGCTGCCGATCGACGCCGGGCAATTACGGTTCGAGGGCGAGACAGGTCATCGCGACATTCCGGTCTATGTCCGCAAGGATCAGGCCGGTCTGGCCGCAACCCTCAAGCTGCGGTTCCGCAATTCGGTTGCGGTGATGCCCGAAGCCTCGCGGCTCAAGGTCAGCATCAACGACCGTGTCGTTGCCGAAGTCCTGCTCGATTCCTCTGGCGAGCCGAGCACCGCCAATGTCCCCGTCCCCGCCGGACTGCTGGAAGCGGGCTACAATGCCGTGACCTTCGAGATCAGCCAGCGCCATCGTGTCGATTGCACGATCGAGGCCGCCAGCGAACTTTGGACCGAGATCGATCCGGCCGGCACCGGGCTTCAACTCGTTCGCGGTCAGGATCTGGTGGCCAGCTTCGAGGAACTGGTGGCCATGCCGGTCGGCGAAGACAGCGCTGTGCCGATCACGGTGATCCTGCCGCAGGGCGCGGACAATGCGATGATCGATCAGGCGATCCGCGCGGCCCAGTCACTGGCGCTGCGTGTCGGCTGGCAGAAGCCGCGCATCGCCTTTGCGCGCGAAACCTCGACCAACCCCGGCGTCCATATCCATGTCGGCACCGCACCGGCAGGCGAAGGGATGTTTCCGGCGCAGGATGCCGCATTGGCAGTGTCCGGCCGCCTCAATGGCATTGTCCGCGTGGCCATCGCAGGGGCCAACGCCGAGGCTATCGGCCAGAACGTGTTCCGCATGCTGGCCGAGAAGCCGGAGGTCACCGACATCGGCACCGCCGCCGGATTGCGCGCGCGTCAGCGGCAGAAGGGTGTGCCGATCGAACCGGGCACCGAGATTGCGCTGCATCAGGCCGGATTGACCAGCCAGTCGTTCAACGGCCGTGTCTATCGCGCCAGCCTGGATATCCGCCTGCCGCCTGATTTCTACCCCGCCGACAACGGCAAGGCGACGATGTTCGTCGATGGCGAGTATGTCGCCGGGCTGGCGGGCAACAATGAGGCGCTGGTTCGCATCAACGGCAAGGTGGCCGGCGCGGCACGCCTGTCGCGCTCGGGGGGCGACACGCTCAACCGGCGCGCCGTCGAGGTGACGCTGAAGGCCTTCCAGCCCGGCATCAATACCGTGACGCTGGAAGTCCGCACTGCCACTGAGAGCGACCGCGACTGCAATCCGCTCGACCAGATCGACACCTCGCCACGGTTGACGGTCAAGGACACGACGTCCTTTGCCGTGCCGCCAGTCTCGCGCATCCGTCATCTGCCCAGCCTCAGCGCCACGGCCGCCGCCGGCTTCCCGTTCGGTCAGGGCGAAACGCCGGTCGGCATCTACATGCCCAAGCCGGATCTCCCGGCCCTCGGCGCGGCTGCAACCCTCCTCACGCGCACCGCGATTTCGGCTGGCAAGCCGATCCTGTCGCAGATGCTCGCCCGCCGGCCCGACGCCGATAACGGCTCGGCCCTGATCGTCGCGCCGTTCTCTGAAGTTCCGACCGTCCTGCTCGATCATTTCGGCATCAAGCGCGACATGGTCCCCAAGACGTGGAGCGCTCGCCGCGCCCCCAAGCGCGATGAGGCTCCGCAGGCCAGCCTTGGCATGCTGACCCGACTTGCCGCCGTGTTCGGTCCCGGCTCGACCGGCTTTGATGACGAAAGTGCGCTGACCACGGCCAGTCTTCCCGAAGCACCGGTCCCGGCGGCACCCAAGGTGCGCTGGGGCCAGCAGGTCGAGGAAGTGTCGACCAGCGACAGGATGCGTCAGGGCCTGTCGCAGTTCCTCCAGCGCAACATCGGCTACACGCCGGACCAGTTGTCCTTCCTCGACGGCGACCGCTCGGCAATCACGGCCCCCAAACACGCCGGGCTGATGCTTGCCCAGCAGCAGGCCATGGCCGGCGGCCACAACACCTGGCTGCTGCTGACCGGCCCGGACAGCGATACCATCGCCCGCGAGACCACCGGTCTGATTTCCGGCACGACATGGAACCGCCTCAACGGTCGCATGGTCGCGTTTGACCCCGGCGAACGGGCACTGACCGCATGGCCCGAAGGCCAGCACTACTACTACCAGATGCAGGACTGGTCGGTTTCGAACGTGACGCTGGTGGCGGCCGGCTGGCTGTCGAACCATATCCAGTACTACATTCTGGTGATCCTGATCGCCTGCGGTGCGTTCGGGTTCGTCACGCGCAAGCTGCTCAACCGCATCGGCGCGCAGCCGTGATCCGTGGACTTGCAATGGCGGCAGCCCTGATAGGGGCGGTCGTTCTTGGTGCCCATGCAGCCCCTGCCCGCGCCGAGCTGCTGCCGTTCAAGGCGTTGAAGGCAGAGCCGGAGGCTTGGGAACCCGGCACATGGGCCCGCTACAAGGCGGCCTTTCTCCAGCCTGACGGGCGCATCATCGATGATGCCAATGGCGGCATCAGCCACTCGGAAGGGCAAGGCTACGGCATGCTGCTGGCCGTCCTCGCCGATGACCGTCCGGCCTTCGACAGCCTGTGGTTGTGGACCCGGTCCAACCTGATGAAACGGCCCGACGGGCTGATCTCATGGCGATGGGAAGCGGACAAGACGCCCAACATCACCGATGCCAACAACGCCTCCGACGGCGAGCTTCTGGTCGCATGGGCGCTGCTGGAAGCCGCCGATCGCTGGGGCGTGGCCGAGTACCGCCGTTCGGCTGTTGCCTTGGTCACCGCACTCGACAAGGTTGCAGGCGCCCGCAGCGCCTTCGGCCGCATTCTCCTGCCCGGGGCCGTGGGTTTTTCCGCTGCCGACAGGCCGGACGGTCCGGTCGTCAACCCGTCCTACTGGGTGTTTCCGGCGATGGAGCGGCTCAAGACCGCCGCTCCGTCCATCGACTGGGACGGCTATCGCGCGTCAGGCTACACCCTGCTGCGCAATACCCGGTTCGGTGCGGCCCAGCTCGCTCCCGACTGGGTCACCATCGCCGGTGGCAAAGCGGCACCGGCGGAGGGATTTCCGCCGCGCTTTTCCTACAATGCCATCCGCATTCCGCTGTATCTTGCATGGACGGCGAGGCCGAACCGCGAAGCGCTTCAGCCCTATGTCCAATATTCCGGCCAGGTCGGCGAGACCGTGCGCGAATATGACGTAACGACGTCGCAGATGACCGATCCCATGGGGGGAGCCGGTTATGCTGCAATCCTTGCCCTCGCAAAATGTGCCTTTGACGGGACAAAGCTGCCGCTCGGTTTACGTTCTGTAAGCCTTGATCGGTATTATCCATCGACACTTCATATGTTGTCGCTGGCTGCGGCGCGTCTCAGGTTTGGTACATGTTGGTAAGAGCCTCGTTGATTTCAGCCTTCCTGCTGACGCTTTTGGCGGATGCAGGAGCGGCCGAAACCGCCTCAAAAGCCGGGCTTGACCATGGTCAGGCGCGCTTGCCCGAAACCGGCGAAGCCAAACCGGTTTCGGCCGAGGACCTGTTCGGCAAGCCGCGGACGGCCACCGCAGCCGAATCAACAACGCTGCCCATTCCAGCCCAGCCCCTGCCTGGCAAGGCCGGTGCCATCGGTGCACCGCCTGCGTCCGAAAAGCCGCCGCTGATCCGCTCGAGCCGTCAGAAGGTCGATGAGAGTGGTTTGCGCTACTTCGCCTCGCAAAACCAGCAGAAGCGGGTCGACAAGGAAATCCAGCGCCTCAAGGCGCTCTATCCCAACTGGTCGCCGCCCGATGATCTGTTCCTCGGCCCGCCCGGCGGACCGGACGAGCAGCCGTTCTGGGACCTGTTTGCCGCCGACAAGCTGGAAGACCTGCGCGCGCTCATCGCCGACCGGATGAAGGCTGAACCGAAATGGAAGCCGTCTCCGGCGCTGATCTACAAGATCGAGCGCAAGGAATCGCGCCTCAAGCTGGTTGCCGCCTATGAGGCGAAGGAATGGCGCAAGGTAGTCGAGGCCGCCGTCCAGGATCCCAAGATCATGGTCTGCGCCGACATCGACGTGCCGTGGCGCGTCGGCGAAGCCTTTGCCCAGATGGGCCAGAGCGCCCAGACATTCGAGGTCTACCGCTTCATCCTCGCCAATTGCCGCGACCGCGACGATCGCATGACGTCGATGAAGAAGGCAGTGGGCTACTTCACGCCCAAGCAGATGGACGTGCTGATCGCCCTTGGCGGCCGCAGCGAGGACGGGTCGCTCGAATTCGACGAAATCCGCATGGATCAGCTGCGCGCGCGCATCGGCGCGGCCGCGGCGGCACTGTCGGCGACGCCCGCCGCTGCCCCGGTGGCCGAACCGGCCAAGACGGAACCGGCCAAGACGGAACCGGCAAAATCGACAGCCGGAGGCCCGTCTGCCGCCGTCAAGCCCGAGAAAAAGGCGGTCGACGCCGCCAAGGCACAGAAAGCGGCACCGGCCAAGCCGGAGGCGACCAAAGCTGCTGCGACCAAGCCGGCACCGGCCAAGCCCGAGGCCAATCCGCACGACATCGCGATCCTCGATCTGCGGTTCTTCGACACCTATGCCCGCAAGCACAAGCTGTCGGCCGATGCCGCGCTGCTTGGCTGGTATCTTTCCGCCCGCAAGGACTGGGCGCCGGCGGCGGACATGTTCAGAAGCGCGCTGGAATGGCCGGTTCAGAAGCGGCCCGATGGCACGGCCATGGAAGAGCCCGCCAAGATTGCGGAAGGCTACATCCTCGCGCTGAAAAATCTCGGCAAGTACGAGGACGCCGAAACCATCGCCTTCGAATGGGGACCGCAGAACGAGGCCATCCGCGCGATGTTCCTCGACATTCTCGGCGAAGCCCTTCTGAAGGCGCCGGCGGACGTCACCTTCACCGACGAGCGCCTCGATCGTTACAAGATGCAGGTCGGCACGGCCCGCTCGGTATTCGCCGCCCAGGCGCTCGGCTGGTATTTCTTCAACCGCCAGCAGTGGGCGGATGCGATCCCGTGGTTCCAGTCCTCGCTCGCCTGGGCGGGTGACGCCGGTCAGGACGAAAACACCGCTGCCGGCCTTGCTGTGGCCTATCGCGGCAACGCCCAGTTCGATGATGCCGAGGATATCGCCTACGGCTGGCGCCAGCGCTCCAGGGCGATGCGCGATCTCTATGTCGACATTTTCGCCGAAAGCCTCGTGCGTCAGGCAGCCCCGGTCACTTTCCCGGCCGAACGGATCACCCGTTACGCAGCCGAGATCGAGACCGATTCCTCCGCCGTCGGCGCTCAGGGCCTTGCCTGGTATCACTACGACCGCAAGCAGTGGTCGGACGCCGCCCGCTGGTTCCAGACCGCCATCACCTGGTCGAAGGACAAGCGCGGCGACGAGAAGCTGGCCGAAGGGCTGGCCCAGTCCCTGCGCCAGGACAAGCAGTTCCTGAAAGCCGAGGATGTCGCGCACGACTGGCACGAAAAAAGCCAGACTATGCGCACGCTGTTCCTCGAAATCACCGCCGAGCACCTGATGACGATGCCAGTCGGCGAGGTCTATCCGATCCAGCGGCTCAACCGCTTTGCCGGCCATGTCACACAGCTCAAGTCGCTCGCCGGCAGCGAGGCGATCGCCTGGTATTTCTACAACCGCCGCAA
>CALCZO010000118.1 GCA_937903315.1 uncultured Alphaproteobacteria bacterium | reverse complement strand
CTGCCCGAGATGGTTCCACAGGGCGGAATTCCTGATGCGGTCCGCGCGGCACTGAGGGATTGTCCGGTCGAACCCGGCCCCGCCGACCCGGTCATCGATGATGATTGGGGCGAACCCGGACTGAGCCGGGCCGAGAAGGTTTACGGCTGGTGCAATTTCGAGGTGCTCGCTTTCGAGACCGGCAATCCGAAGACGCCCGTCAACGCGATTCCGCCGCGCGCCTTCGCGCGCTGCCAGTTGCGTCACGTCGTCGGCATCGACCAGGACGCGGTGATCCCGGCCATCCGCCGGCATCTCGATCGCCATGGCCTGAGTATGGTGCGGGTGGAAAGCGCACGCGACAATGCCTTTGCAGCAACGCGGCTCGATCCCGGGCATCCGGCGGTCGACTTTACGGTCCGGTCGATCACGGCCAGTTCCGGCATCCGCCCTGCCCTGCTGCCGAATCTCGGCGGCGCGCTGCCGAATGATGTGTTTGCCGATGTGCTCGGCCTTCCGACGATCTGGGTGCCGCATTCCTATCCCGGCTGTTCGCAGCATGCGCCCAACGAGCATGTGCCCGTTGCGCTGGTGCGGCAAGCGCTCGGGTTGATGGCGGGGCTCTACTGGGACATCGGCGCCGCCAGCCATGCGGATCTGGGTCTTGCCGCCCCGCACAGGGGGGCTCGATCATGACCGGCCATCCGCCTGAATGGAGCGACGCAGCGTGGTGCGAGCGCCAGTACAACCCGCGGCTGACGGTCGCCGATGCGGGCGAAATCCTTGCCGGATGGACGCAACAGGCGTCAGCCTCCCGCGCGCGTCTCGCCCCTGTGGCCGACCTTCGCTACGGTGCCCATCCGCGCGCGCTTTATGACCTGTTCAAGGCAGACGATGCCAAAGGGCTGGTCATCTTCCTGCACGGCGGGTACTGGCGCGCGCTGTCGAAAAACGAGCATTCCTGGGCCGCCGATGTGCTGGTGCCTGCCGGATACAGCGTCGCCGTGGTCAACTATCCGCTCTGCCCCGAGGTCACGATCGACATGATCGCCGACCATTGCCGCGCCGCAGTCGCTCATATCTGGCAAATGGCGAGCCCGGCCGAACAGCACCGTTGCCTTGTTGCCGGCCATTCCGCGGGCGGGTATCTGACCGCTGCGATGTTCGCCACCGTATGGGAACCATATGGCCTGCCGGCAACTCCGTTCTGCGGCGGGCTGGCGATTTCCGGCGTGTTCGATCCGACCCCGCTGATCTGCACCAGCATCAACGAGCTGGTCCGACTGACGCCGCAAACGGCAGCAGCGCTGGACCTGACCCAGCACCCCCGCCGTGTCGCAACCCCGTTGATCTTTGCCGTCGGTGGTGATGAGCCGGAGGAATTCCATCGCCAGAGCCGCGATATTGCGGCCGCGTGGCGCATTGACGCCAGCGCCGTTCACTCAATCGCCGGCACCAATCATTTTTCGGTTGCAACGCAACTGGCCGAGCCGTCAAGCCCCGTCGCAACGCTGGCCCTGCGCCTTCTGTCAGGCTGAGAGAACTGTCTCGTCAACGACCAGAACCAGTTCGATGGTCATCAGGATCGGGTTGTTGCCGCGCGTCAGACGGCCTTGTGCGGTCGTTCCATCCATATCGACGAGGCCGATATCGACCGTGGCAACCGGCTTGCCCGCGGCGTCAGGGTCGATCCGCCCTGCGGTCAGAAATATCTCGGTGACAAACGGTTCGATGCAGCGGCCGTCGGCAAAGGCAGCGCCGATGGTACTGCCGACACCGCCGAAGAGACGCGCGCGCCGGATGCCGCGCCTGCGGCAGAATGTTTCAAGAGCACCACAATAATCCTGATTGGGACGGAGCCGCACGCCATAGGCCCGGTGCTCGGTCGCTCCATGGCGGCGCGTTGTCGCGACAGGCCCGAAGACCTTGAAATTGATCTCGTCATCGGGCCGCGCGTCGAAGGCAATGCCGCTGACCCCCCATGCGTCAATCCGGCCCGGCCCGGCCAGCACGGTCTCTTCGGGCAGGATGTGGCCGCCGCTGATCCGCCCGCCCGGTTCCTGCCAGAGGGCATGGGCATGAAAGAACGCCACCCCGTCACGCGTGCCAAAGGTCAGTGCACCCTGCAGCACCCGGCTGACACCGGAGGGGCGATAGGTCTGGCTATAATAGGCCGCGTGCTTGGGAGTCGGCGACGTCGAGGGCATGACATACCCGAACGGGCCGAACTCAAGCGCCGAAAACGCGGCAACCCCGCTGCTGAATCCTGCAGCAGCGAACCCGTCGCGAACCGCTTCGAGCAGCAGGCTTCCGGCAGCGACCTCAAACGAGAAGGGCTGGGCCCAGCCCGAGGCCGACTGGATACGCTCGCGCTTGGGAGGGCCCGGCTGGCGAATGAACGCGGGCCGCGTCATGTCTGCGCTTTGCCCGGATGTGCCAGCAGCCCGCGCGCCTCCAGTTCGTCCCGCACCATGCGTTTGGGTACCTTGCCGTATCCGGATTTGGGCAAGGCCGGCCAGAAGAACACCTGCTTGGGCATCTTGTAGCGGTTGATCTTGCCATCGAGGAACCGGAGCACATCCACCTCGCTCAGCGTCTCACCGTCGCGCGGGACGCAGACCGCGACACCCACCTCGCCCCACAGCGGATCGGGCACACCGACAACGGCGACCTCGACAATACCGGGATGCTTGAGAATCTTCTCCTCAATTTCGCGCGGATAGATGTTCGATCCGCCTGAGATGAACATGTCGGAGGCGCGCCCGGTGATGTAGACAAAGCCCTGTTCGTCCATGTGACCGAGATCGCCGGTGCGGAACCAGCCGTTCCGGAAAGCCTTTTCGTTGGCCTCCGGATTGTTGTAGTAGCCGGCGAAAACCGCCGGGCCAATGACACAGATCTCACCGGTCACAAAGGGGGCGACTTCATGGCCGTCGTCGTCCTGGATCGACACCTGCATGCCGGTCCGTTCAAAGCCGCAGGTGCCGATGCGGGCCTCGGGGCCATCCTCTTCCTCGTGCAGACGGGGCGGAAGCACGGTGATGTTGCCGGTCACCTCACCCAGACCGAAATACTGGACGATCACCTTGCCAAGGCGGCCCAGGGCCCGCTTCTGGTCCTCGCGGTACATCGGCGCGCCCGCATAGATGACATGGCGCAGCGACGAATGATCGTATGCTGACGATGCAGGATGTTCGACCATCAGTTTCAGGATTGTCGGCACGGTGAACATGTTGGTCACGCGATGCTCGGCAATCAGACGGAACGCCTCGTCGACATCGAGCTTTTCCGTCGCCAGCAGGATGGTCGGCGCGCCGCGCGCCACCATGTTGATCTGATGAATTCCTGCCCCATGGCTGAGCGGGGCGACAACCAGAGAGGCATCGTCCTCGGTTGTCCCGGGCAGCAGGTCGCACAGATGATTGGTGATCACGAATGCCATCTGGCCGTGCGTCAACACAGCGGCCTTGGACCGACCAGTCGTTCCAGAGGTGAAAAAATACCAGCAGGGATCATCATGATCGACCGCCACATCGGCACACTCGCGCCCGAGATTCCCGGCGATGACGTCTGCCACCGTCCGCTCTCCGAACGGCGCCTCGCCAAAACTCCAGACAAAGCGCAAATCAGGCGCATGCTCGGCGACGATCGCGGCATGATCGGGAAAGTCGGATTGACACAGAAAGCCCTTGGCGCCCGAAAACGTTGCCAGATAGATCACTTCCTCGGGCATCAGCCGGAAATTCGTCGGCACCCAGACAGCGCCGAGCCGGAAGGCCGCGAACATCGAGAAGAACATTTCCTCGCTGTTTTTCGAGTGAACCAACAGCCGGTCACCCTTGCCGATGCCGCGCGCGGCCAGACCATGCGCCAACGCTGAAACGGCCTGATCGATCTC
>CALCZO010000117.1 GCA_937903315.1 uncultured Alphaproteobacteria bacterium | reverse complement strand
ATTGTCTGACATGGCCTGTATATTCCCTTGTGCGAGACCTCGCCTCGTTCTTGATGAATTTATTAAAGCGATTGGGAAATTGCGGGTCAACGTTACCAAAGCGGAACGGTTAAACACGAGCCGGTGTTTCACATCGTGGAACTTGCCGGCTGTCGCCCTTTCAGGTGAGATTCCGACGTGCGGCATGTCGCCCGAGCGCTATGCGAGACGCCGCAGTGCCTCTTCGAGCGCACGCGCCCCGCGCGTGAGGGACGCGAGTGTGGCACTGGCCGGGGCATAGGCGCCCGCATGGGCCGGCAACCCGTCGAGGCCCAGCGCCGCCACCGGCACACCGGCGGGCGTGCGCAGGGCGATGGCAAGACTGACGATCCCGGTCGCGGGGTCGCGCATCATCGCATGGCCCGCCCGGCGCGCGGCGACCAGACTCGACTGGATCAGCCGAACCGTCAGCTCGGCGGGGCCGGCCAAACGGTTGATGTTGCCGATCACAAGATCTTCGGCCTCGGTGGCCGCAAGCGCTGACAGGATGGCGACACCGTAGGCATTGGCGCCGACAGGCAGGCGGGCGTTCCGGTCGAACGCCGCACCCGTGCCGGCGCGCACACTGCCGATACTGCCGATGGTGATCAGATCGCAGCCCTCAAAGCGCATGAACGTGCCGCCCGAACCGGTTTCGGCGCGCAGCCGCTCCAGAGCCTCGCAAGCGGTTGCATCCAGATCGAGCCGGTTCGATGCCGCGGCCGCCACCGAGAAGAACTGCATGCCGAGGTAGTATTTCCGCGTCCAGTTGTCCTGCTCGACGAAGCCGCGCCGCATCAGCGCGCGGACAAGGCGCCGCGCCGTCGCCCGGTCGAGCCCGGTCCGGTTCGCCAGATCGCTCAGGCGGCGGCCTTGCCCGCTGTCGGTGGCAATTTCATGCAACAATGCCAACGCCCGATCGACGGCCTGGGTCCCGCGCACTGCAGCCGTTGTCTCGAAATTGCCTTGTGAGTATAGTCCGAACAATCGCGTCTCCCGCCGGTCATAGGGAGACTAGAAAAAAATTATCAAATGAATATCAGAGACATATAGACATTTTATATTTGATATTTAATCCCTGAATATGGAAGTATGACGGATCGTTGCAAAATCAGTGCAGATCCTCACCATTGAATTGAGGTTTTGCACACGCGCATCTCTGCGTCACAGCCCGGCACAACGGCGGCCTCGCTGTCCTACCAGGCAAGCAGGCGACGGCCGGCGAGAGCGCCGAGCGCGACGACGATACCGGCAGCAAGGCTGTACCACATGGCCAGGAACAACGCGCTGTCCTCGGTACAATGCAGGGCGTAGACGCTGGCACCGATGCCCGCTGCCGCCAGACCTGCGGCGGCGCCAGCCAGCGCGGGTGAGGCGGGTGCCCGCGCCTTCAGCGCGACGAGCAACCCAGCCAGCGGCAGCAGCGAGATCAGCGGGATCATCGTCAGACAGTAGAGAGCGTTGGTCCCGGTCATCCGCGCCTGCCAGCCCGAGGTGCCGAGCATGGCGGTTTCCCAAAGTCCGAACCCGCTGAGAACGGCGGCAGGCAGCAGCCAGAGCAGGGTGGCAGACGAGCCCACCGGGCGCGACAGCTGGCGCGCCAGCACGATGCCGGCGGCCACCGCGGCGAGCGTCACCGCCAGCTTCAGCCCGACGACGGCAAAGATTGCACCGGTTGCCAGCCCGGCCCGTGGCCCGGCAAGGGTGAGAAAGACAACGAGAACGGCAAGGCTCGCCGCCGCAACGGTAGCGAGTGAGCGCATCGGCGCCGTCCGGTCATCGACAATGACACCCGGATTGTCGCGGGCAAGAAGCGTGATCAGATCATCGGTCTTCATGGCCTGTCCTCCCGGTACAGCGCAGCAAGGCGCTTGAGCGCACGGTGCAGCGCGACACGCACGGCCCCCTCGCTGGCTCCGGTCTCCGCAGCGACATCGGCGGCACTGCGGCCCTCAAGCGACAGTGCGGTGACAAGCCGGCGCTGCGCCGGATCGAGCCGGGCCAGAATGCGCTCGACATCTCCGGCCGCATCAGGGTCCGGCTCGGGCAGGATCAGCGTATCGAGACTGTCATCGATCGGCTCGAACCGGGTTGCGCCGCCGCGCCGCAGCCGGTCGGTCAGCTTGTGGCTCATCACCGCCTGCGCCCAGGGCGCGAAGGGGCGCGTATCGTCCCATGTCGCGCGCTTGAGATGGATGGCCAGCAAGCTTTCCTGCACGATGTCCTCGATGTCAGCGTTTCCCCGCCCCATACGGGCCAGCCGCGTCCGCACAGCGGTCCGGAACGCACGGGCCAGTTCGTCAAGCAGGAGGCGATAGGCCGCCTCGTCTCCAAGGCGCGCCGCACGCATCAGCCCGCCCCAGCGGTCCTTGCTGTCCATGCCACACGCCTCTTCCTGTCCGTTTCGCACGCTCGCCAGCGTTCGTTACAGCCTTGGGGAAAAAAGTCTCCCCGTCCACGATCGATCACAAACCCGTGTCCGGCGTAACACGCCAACGGTGTCATGCGTAATGGTCAGCGGGAACCACATCCGGTCCCCGTCATCCAACGGGAGTTTTCCATATGATCGATCGTCGCAACCTGTCGCTCGCCCTTGCCGCTTCGCTCACCACCGCCCTGACGCTCGCCGCCGTCCCGGCCGCCGCGCAGGAGAAGGAAAAGTGCTACGGCGTGGCGCTGAAGGGCCAGAACGATTGCGCCGCCGGCCCCGGCACGTCCTGCGCCGGCACCTCGAAGGTCGACTTCCAGAGCAACGCGTGGAAGTCGGTCCCCAAGGGAAGCTGCACCAAGACGATGTCGAAGACCTCCAAGACCGGCTTCGGCCAGCTTGAAGCCTTCAAGTCGTAATCGGTCGCCGGAACGGGAGAAGGCCATGACAACCGAGCCCCTGTCTGCCCTGAGGGACGATCGGTCGCCGTCGGCTTTCTCCCACCGCTGCCGCTTGCCGGCGCGGGCCGGAATCGGCTTCAAGCCCGAGCATTTTGCCGGGCTTGACGCTTCCGGCCCGGTCACCGGATTTCTGGAGATCCACGCCGAGAACTACATGGGCGCCGGCGGCCCGCCCCATCGTCAGCTTGAACGGCTGCGCCGCGACTATCCCCTGTCGCTGCATGGCGTCGGCCTGTCGATCGGCGGGGCCGGACCTGTCGATGCGGACCATCTCGACCGTCTCGCCGCGCTGGTCGCGCGCTATCAGCCGGCCTCGTTCTCCGAGCATCTCGCCTGGTCCAGCCATGGCCCGTATTATTTCAATGACCTGCTGCCGATCGCCTATGACACTCCGACGCTCGCCCGCGTCTGCGATCACATCGACGCGGTGCAGGAGCGGCTCGGCTGGCAGATGCTGCTCGAGAACCCCTCGACCTATCTTGAATTTGCCGCCAGCACCTACGACGAGATTGATTTTGTCGCCGAGATCGCCCGCCGCACCGGCTGCGGCCTGTTGCTCGACGTCAACAACGTCGCGGTGACCTCGGCCAACCATGGCCGCGATCCTTTCGCCTATCTCGATGCCTTCCCGGTCCATCTCGTGCGCGAGATCCATCTCGCCGGCTATGCCGAGGAGGCCGACAGCCTCGGAGCGCCGCTCAGGATCGATGCGCATGATTCGCCCGTCGCGCCCGATGTCTGGGCACTCTATCGTCATGCTCTGGGCCGCACCGGTCCGGTCGCCACCCTGATCGAATGGGACAACGATATTCCCGAACTGCCGGTGCTGCTGGCCGAGGCCGACAAGGCCGAAGCGTGCCTTAGTGCCGCCCGTGCCTGCCGGAGTGCGGCATGACCGGCACCGACGCCCTCGCAGGTTTTGCCGCCGCGCTGACCGATCCGTCCCGCCCGCTGCCCGATGGCCTGACGACATGGAACGGATCGGATGTCGCCCACCGCTTCGCGGTCTATCGCAACAACGTCGTGATGTCGCTGACCGGCGCGCTGGCCGTGCGCTATCCGGTCGTGCGAGCGCTGGTCGGCGAGGAGTTCTTTGCCGGCATGGCCCGGCTCCATGTCTCCGCTGCGCCGCCGATTTCGGTGATCATGGCGGCCTATGGTGCGGAATTCCCCGATTTCATCGCGGTATTTCCCCCCGCGGCCGGGCTGCCCTATCTCGCCGATGTCGCCCGGCTCGAATCGGCCCGCGTCGAAGCCCATCACGCCGCCGATGCGCCGGCCCTGACCCTTGCGGATTTCGCCGGCCTTCCGGCCGAATCCCTTGCCGATCTCCACCTGACGCTGCATCCCTCAACCCGCATCGTCCGCTCGCGCCACGCCATCGTCTCGCTGTGGCAGGCACATCAGCACGGCGAGCCGGACGAGGCGGCGCTTGCCGCGGTCGATACGGACAGCGCTGAGGACGCGCTTGTCGTCCGGCCTGATGACGACGTGCTGGTCTATGCCCTGCCGCCGGGCGCTGCCGGCGTTCTTGCGGAATTGGCCGGAGGCACCGTGCTCGGCACGGCTCTGTCCGCTGCTGCGGAGGCCGAACCGGCCTTCGATCCGACGGCGTTCTTTTCCATCCTTGTCTCCTCCGGCGTCGTCAGCGCGCTGGCCAATCCGGGAAAACTGTCATGACCAAGCCCTGCTGCTCCACGCCGTCCCCCGGCCCGCTCGCGCGCCTTGACAGCCTGTTCGACGCCATACCGCATGCGCTCATCGCGCTTGTCGGCCGCATCGGCATTGCCGGCACCTTCTGGCTGTCCGGCCAGACCAAGGTGCAGGGCTTCGCCATCAACCTGTTCGAGGGCCGGTTCGAGTTCGGCTTGCCGAAGTTTGCCGATTCGACGGTCGATCTCTTCCGTGACGAATACAAGCTGCCGCTGCTGCCGCCGGAACTGGCGGCCTTTGCCGCGACGGTGGCCGAGCATGTTTTCCCGGTGCTGATCCTGATCGGGCTGGCGACGCGCCTGTCCGCTGCCGCCCTGCTCGGCATGACGCTGGTGATCCAGCTGTTTGTCTATCCGGGCGCCTGGGCGCTGCATGGCACCTGGGCGGCGGTGCTGCTCTACCTGATGGCGCGCGGCGGCGGCAGCCTGTCGCTCGACCATCTCCTGTCCGCCCGCCGCATGGGCTGACCCCTCACAGCTCGGACAAGCGCCAGGCGTGCGGAAAATCGGCATAGTCCGAGGTGGTCACGCCGTTGCGCGTCGTCCCCGCATAGGCGGGCAGCGGCGGCACCACGGTGACGCGCAGCACCTTGGCCTCACCCGGCTTGATGAGGCCGCAATGCACCGCCGCCGCGCCGAGGCAGGAATCGCGCGTGTAGGTGTCGGTGCCCCAGATCTGGCCTTCGGTGGTGCCGGTGACGCGGAAGTAGAACACCGCGCCGGTCACGTCGCACATCCCGCTCATGTTGAACGGCGCCTCGGAGGCGATGCCGTTCTTGTCGAGCAGGGTCCTGAGCTGGCGCGCGCTCAGCTTGCCGCGCGTGTCGAAATAGGCGACGAGATCCTGAACAACCTTCATCACTGGGTCTCCCGCTGCATGGTGATGACCCGCCCGTAGGGCGGCGCGAATGTGGTGCTGTTGCCTGGTACCGCCCATAGCACCGCATAGGGTGCCGGATCGGCCGGGTAGGTGATGTCACCGTCGGTGATGACGATGGCGGAGGTGACGCGCGGGTCTTCGGCCAGCGCGGAAAGGGCGGGCGAGAGGTCGCTGCCGCCGTAGCCACGCACCTCGTATTCGGCCAGTTCGCCGGGCGACAGCATCGCGTCGGCGGTGATCTCGGTGTCACACTGGATGACGCGGATCTCGTCGATCCCGGTCGCCTCGCAGAAATCGGCGATCGCCCCGAGTGCGAACGGGATTTCCTCGCTCATCGAACCGGAGGTATCGAGGATCACGTTGAGCATCTGCGAATAGCGCTGGCGGCCGGGCATTACCACATCGGTCCGCTCTGCCCCGCGCCGCGACGCGCGCATGAAGGTCCGCTCGCCCGGCGACACGCCTTCGATCCAGCGTTGCAGCGCCACCTGCCAGGGCGCGCGGTAGATGCCGCGCAGGGCGCGCACCTGCTGCTGGCTGTTGCCGGCATCCGCCCCCCGCCCGCGCAGGATGCCAAGCGCCTTGGCCATCGCCATGCCCTTGACGGCAAGATCACGGACGGCCTTGGCGCGGGCTTCCTGCTCCTGGGCGTCGCCGGGAAACATCTCGCGCTCGCGTGCCGCATCGAGCACGTCGCCCGTCTGGCCGCCGGCCCGCCGGGCGGCGTCGAGCACCTGTTCGATGGTGATCTCGACCCCCTCCCAGACCTGCGACCGGGTGTTCTGGAAACTCTTGTTGCGGCGCATCTCGAGCACGATGTCCTCGGCCGCGCGGGTGCGGGCACCGGGCATGTCAAGCCCGCCGGCGGGGATGGTCGTCAGCCCCAGCGCCTCGCGCAGCATGTCGTTGATGATGTAGTCGTGCGCATAGTTGAATTCGAGCGGGCTGGAGCCGCGCGCCCGCTCATGGGTTCGAAGCGCCAGATGCAGCAGTTCATGCGCCAGCACGAACGTCAGGTCGGAGGCCGACAGCCGGTTGGCGAAGGCCGGATTGGCGACCAGCCGGCCCGAGGCGAACACCCCCATCGTCGGCACGCGGCTGTCCAGCTCGATCCGGACGGCCGCGGCCAGACCCGACAGATGCGGAAACGGCACGGCGACCATCCGCATCCCGCGCTGCAGCCGGGTCAGGATGGTCCGGTCCTCGCGCGACATCTCGCCCGGCGCCGTCATCCCCGTGCGACCTTTTTGAGCAGGTCGAGCATCGCCGGCTCGGCCCCCAGCGCGCCCCATGTGTCGACCATGTCGGTCAAAACGATCAGCTGATGCTCGGGCGAGAGCGCGCGCAGGAAACGGTTGACGACCTTCGGCCCGAAACCGTCGGCCCGCCCGTCGCGCACGAACTGGCGGATGCAGTCGATCAGGAACCAGCGCGCCGAATCGCCCTTTGGCAGCAGGGACGGGTCCTTGATGTAGGTTGCCAGCGGCTGCACCGGCCCGATCGATTCCTCGGCCAGTGCGCAGAACACCGCCGCATCCTCCGGCGACAGCCGGCCGAAGGCCAGTGCCCGCCGCGTCTCGGCGTTCAGCATCCCCGCCTTCTGCGCCATGTCGAACGCGCGCGACAGCAGTGACCACGCGCGCGGTGTCGAGAATGGCACCGGATCGGCCGGCACGGGGCGCATCAGCGCGTCCGGCACGGTTGAGATGAAGGCGCGGATCTCCTGCCGGATGTTGCTGCGTTGTGCCCAGGCGAGCCACTCGTCGACATCATGCCGCAGTTGCAGGATGGTGACGCGGTTGACCAGCGCCGAACTCATCGCCCGCACCAGCGCCCGGTCCTGCAGCCGGTTGCCGGCCGCCACCACCCAGGTGCCGGGCGGCAGCGCATGTTCGCCGAGCCGGCGTTCGAGCAGCAGCGAATAGAACGCCTTCTGCACATCGGGCGC